>DASVBA010000545.1:0-12425 GCA_036376095.1 Chryseolinea sp. | reverse complement strand
CTGGTAACGGGGGGTGCGGGATTCATAGGCTCCAATTTCATTCCATATCTGATTTCCAGGTATGATGATTATCATATTGTCAACCTTGATGCATTGACCTATGCGGGCGACCTGAATAACTTAAAGGAAGTAGAAGGCAACGAACGATACACCTTTGTCCATGGTGACATCTGCGATAAGCATTTATTAAAGGAACTGTTTAATAAATATAATTTCAGTGGGGTCATCCATTTTGCGGCGGAATCGCATGTTGACAATTCCATTGAAGGCCCCGAAGCTTTTATTAGAACTAACGTCTTTGGTACATTCGCCCTGCTGGATGGCGCCCGACAACATTGGATGGACGGTCCGTTTTCAGTCAGGAAGGGCTGCGAGAATAACAGATTCCTGCATATATCAACGGACGAGGTGTACGGATCTCTTGGTCCGGAAGGACTATTCACCGAGACCACACCGTACGCACCGAACAGCCCCTATTCAGCATCGAAAGCGTCAAGCGATATGTTAGTACGCAGCTATTTCCATACCTATGGACTTAACGTGGTGACCACAAACTGTTCGAATAATTACGGACCTAAGCAGCACGCCGAAAAACTCATACCAACTATAATTCGAAAGGCTCTGTCCGGACAACCGATTCCTATTTATGGAGACGGTAAAAATATAAGGGATTGGCTTTTTGTTTATGATCACGCGACGGGCATTGACCTTGTGTTCCATAAGGGCAAAGGCGGAGAGACCTATAATATCGGCGGCCGTAACGAACGTACAAACAATGAAATAGCCAACACGATTTGTTTATTGCTCGATAAAGAAGATCCAAGAAAGGATGGAAAATCTTACACAGAGCAAATCTCGTTTGTCAAGGACAGGGCAGGGCATGACAGAAGGTATGCGATAGATGCTTCAAAAATTGAACGCGAGCTTGGATGGACTGCAAGCGAAAATTTCGAGACTGGAATTAAAAAGACTATCGCCTGGTACATGAATAAAACAACTTCAAGGCACTAACGAAGAAGAGCGGCCGAGGTACCCAATAGAAGAAATGAGTAGGCATTATAAAAAGACAGGAACTGTTGGCTTGGAGTACAACGATTGTTTTTTGACCATGCGTTCAGAAAATATCGCTGTCATTGATTTAATATAGACACCGCATATATCGAGGAACTAAGAAGGTTCGCTGCCAAAGTAGAGAATTCAGAAACCAATATAAGATCAAAACGACAGACCCGTCATCGTACATGGAAAAGATTCAAATGGTTGATCTGCAGAGCCAGTATCTAAGGATTAAGAAAGAGGTGGATGATGCCATTCAAAAAGTATTGACCTCCACTGCATTCATTCAGGGAAAGGAAGTAGGAGAATTTGCTGCAGCTCTTGGAAAATACGTCGATATTCCATTTGTGATCCCCTGCGCCAACGGCACGGATGCACTACAAATTGCCATGATGAGCCTTGACTTCAAACCTGGCGACGAAGTGATATTGCCTGTCCACACCTATGTCGCCACCGCTGAAGTAATGGGCCTGCTTGGGCTGACGCCTGTATTTGTTGACGTTGACGAAAAGACATTCAACATCGACATCACCCGTATCGAAAGGAAAATCACAAAAAGAACAGTTGCGATCGTGCCGGTCCATTTGTATGGTCAATGCGCAGATATGGAACAGATCCTTGGATTGGCGACAGAACATGGTCTTTATGTTATCGAGGATGCCGCGCAGGCTTTAGGGGCCCAATACACGTTCAGCAACAGAACCACACGCCGGGCAGGAACAATGGGGATTATCGGCACTACGTCGTTCTTTCCCTCCAAAAACCTGGGATGTTACGGCGACGGCGGTGCGTTATTTACGAGGGATGAAAAGCTTGCTGAAAAAATCAGAATGATCGCTAACCATGGTCAGAGGGTTAAGTATCATCATGACATCATTGGAGTTAATAGCCGATTGGATACGTTGCAGGCTGCCATACTCAACGTGAAGTTAAATTACCTTGACGAGTACGAGCGCAAAAGAAACGAAGTGGCGGCTTATTACGACCAAGCCCTTGCAGGCATCAAAGGAATTGACTTACCTTTTCGTGCACCTAACTCTACGCACGTATTCCATCAATACACCATCAAGGTAGAAGGAAAGCGCAATGAGTTGAGGGACCATCTTGCGTCCGCGGGGATTCCGACCATGATTTACTATCCTGTTCCGTTGCATTTGCAGAACGCTTATCGCCAAAAAGATTTTGGCGAAGGCTCTTTCCCCATCACTGAAAAACTATCGAAGTCCGTGCTATCACTTCCTATTCATACAGAGATGCCTGTTGAGCACCAGGAGTTTATCTGCTCAACTATTAAAGCGTATTTCAAAGATTAGTAACCAATACGTCCTTCATTATACACCACGAGTGGAGAATAGCCTGGCTTAAGCAATATTAGATGAGCTTTGATTGAAAGCGGGGAAATTGGCTTGCTTGTCAACTGTTGATTTCCTTTGAATGGAGTCCGGATTCGAGCGCTTAAACTAATCAATTATCGCAGTCATCGCCTCTTGAAAACGTGACTCCCAGTTTGTTTCCCAAAAGTAAGATCCCTGCGTTTCGTTCGTCTGTACGCCACGCTCTTCAAAAATTCTGCCGACGGTATCACTGTCGATCGTTTGCATGTCCATCGGATGATCAAGATAGCTTTGCGTGAACGACGACCATAAAAGGTAACACCGCTTGTTGCTGAATGCGAGGGCCTCGAACAAAGCCGTGGATAGCTCGCCGATAACGATGCCTGCACAAGCAATGTCCGCATACAACGCGCTATTTGTTGATAAGGTGACGCCCAGATCTAATGCGGCTTTGTATCGCTCGACAATAGACTTCGATTCACTTGGATGGGGCCGAAAAATTACGTGATAACCGTTGGCTTGGGATACGGGAGCGAGCGCCGTTAGAAAATCATTTGTCTCTTTTATAGTCACACCGGAGCTCAAAAACAAAATGGTTCGGTCGGACCCGCTGTTGTGGCCAACGCTCTCAAACTTATTCACACTTTGAGTGAGAAATGGATTCCCAATGCTGATTCTGGTCGATGGAATGTTGATTGAATTGCTCCAGAACCGGCCGTACGCAAAAAAGTAGTCGGGAAAATAACGCCCCATTTCGCTTACATCCGCGATTCCGCTGCCAAGATTATAGGCGATGTGTTCATTGTTGATAAATCCATGCTGCAACTCGATGACCTTTATGTTGTTGTCTTTTGCTGCGAGCAATATAGGTGCGTTGTTGCCATAGCTGGCGTCTTCGAGGAAGATAACTTTTGGCCTCTTGCTGGTGATAAAACTTCTATACAGTCGACGACTGGAAATGTATTTCAGAACGTTATCTGTGACAATCTTTTTTACATCACCTTTACTGAAGTCAATCTCTTTCACTGATAATTTGTTTTCAATATAGCTGATGATGTCAAACAGACGTTCGGATTCATCTGGCCCAAGCCTGGTAGATTCTTTTTTCAGCTTGGCGAGCAACGTCAAGGTGAATTGAGGGTAAACTCCATTATGTACTCTGGGCGTTTGAAGCACCTTAAACGCAGTGGATTCAATCATTCTGGCTTCGCCCTTTTTAAATTGGAAATAGAACGGATCAGTCACCCGGTTAAAATATTTGCCATCGTCATCCGTCTTGATATTCGTGATCCCTGAATTGAAAAAGACGACGCAGCCCTTCTTGATTCGAAACGGCGTCTTGACGATCGAAATGATCAATGTTTTTAGAAAAGCAAACTTATTCACCTCGCCACGCGAGAGCGCAATATCCAGCTTGTTGTTGTGATTAAGTATACTTGTGATCACCCCATGCCTGACAAGCGGCCAGATCAATTCGCCGCTGGTCAGCCTGTAATTTAAAATAGCGGCGTCGTCTTCAAGGCTGTTAATTATCGTGGAAGGCTTTATCATTTTGCGGTCAATAGTTCATCGCTGCAAGCTGTGAGATTGCAATCCTATTCTTCCACCAGGCAGCCGCCGCAATCACCAGCACAAAAATTGTAGAACTAACTTTGAACAGGATAGAATAATCCCGGACAAAATAAGTTGCGACCGTACAGGCGACGATGAGCGTCAACCAATGAAGGGGATAATAATTCAGTTTATCGATCTTTTTGAATTCTTTAAGAAAGTATCCTGAGAAACCGATGTACATCAATCCGATAAATGTAGCCACCACAACGGTGTAAATTCCGAAGATCGGTAGAAAGATTAAATTCAATCCCACGTTAATTAGTCCGCCAACGAGAGAAATGCGCCAAAGGAGATGGGTCTTCTCTTCGAAGCCAAGTTTGTTGACTGGCACCCAGTACATTGGACGATAGACATAACTCATGATGATAACAATAGCAAATGGATAGGCCGCCGCCAGTTCGTCATTCGATGACAGGATGCCTAGTATCTCCCTTGCCCAGAGCGCGACCAGTACGCTCGCCAATAAGAACAGGGACTGCATTACAAACGTGATGAGTCTCACTTTTTGATCCGACTCCGGAGTTTTTGCAGCGTATAATTTACCGAACACCGGACTGAAGGCATTGCCGATAGCACCGCCTACAAGCTCGGCGTAGTTCCCAAACGTATACGCGAAATTATACTGTCCCACCTGATTCAACGGCATCTTATAAATGTCAAGCACCACTCTGTCAGACGCATTAAGCAAATAGGACGAATAGTTATGAGGTATGGTTGGAAGCCCCACCTGCAAATGCCGCCTGAACATCTTCTTTCCAAATCTGAAAATCGGTGTGATCTTATACTCCAGAAATAAAGGAATGCCGTACAGGATACTGCTTACGAAAGAGGATGCAAACAGTGCCAGGAAGAATGAGAGATATTGCAACTGAAAATGTACAACGGTAACATAAGTCACCACCACAGACACAGTTCCGCTCACAACAGCATTCAGAGCGACAGGGATCGGCTTCGCCTTAAATTGATACAGTCTCGATCCGAACAATATCACCAGATCGAAAAAGAAAGCCGATAGAAGCGTACAGGCCAGAATAACGTTGATATTGCCACCAACCTTATGACGCAATGAAAAATAAATAACAACGCCCAATAAGAGGGTGTATCCTATTCCCCAGACAATGAGAAATCCGAAAATTTGTCGCCAGACCATTTGCCAGCGTTTCTCCGAATAATAATAGCGAAAGAAATAATTTACAATCACCTGGGTGAATCCAAGGTCCCGCAGTCCATTGAGACCGGCAATGTATGCCGTGGCTATACCCCAGATCGCATAATCCTCGGCAGTAAGATGTTTTGTTAGGATCGGAAGTAACAGGAGACCGATGAGCTTGGGCACCTGTGGTCCAATGGCGTAGATAACTGAATCTGAAAAGAACTTTTTTAACATTCGATCGTCATCGGTTATCTAAATAGGTGTTTTAAATAGCCGTCCATCCACCGTCTACGACAAGATTGTGACCCGTAATGTAAGACGACTCGTCCGTAAGCAGAAAACACACAGCTGAAGCAATATCCGTCGGGTTGCCCATTCTTCTCATCGGAACTTTGTTGTTATAATTGGTTACAAATGGCTGCGGCTGATTATCAAAGATACCACCCGGCGAAACGGTGTTCACCCGCACCTGGTAAGGGCCATAGTAAGCGGCCAGGTATCTCGTTAGGTTATTCAAGCCTCCTTTGATCGCCGCATAAGCAGCCGGCATGGTCATACTCGTACCGTTGTAAACATTGAAATCAGGTCCCACCAAACCGTAGATCGATGACATGTTGATCAGCGATCCACTACTTTGTTTTTTCATTTGCTCGAGAACGACCTGGCAACAGAGAAAATAACCATTCAAGTGCATGTCAACGTTCTGTTTCCACGATTCGGCTTTTATGTCCTCAAACTTGTTGCCCCAGTCTGACGTGCGAGGGTACGCGTTGTTGATCCAACCATCGATCCTTCCATGTTTTGCCACAATAGCAGACACCGCATCCCGAATAGATTCCTGACTGGTGATATCGATCTTAATGCTCAACGCATCATTGTCGGGCACTTTGATATCTGCAGAGATTGCTTTTGCACCCTGGCCCCGCAGCACTTCAATGATCTTTCCGCCTAAAAGACCGCTTCCACCCGTAACAACAATGACCTTATCTTTGATTGAAAACATTAGTTGTATTTTCTGAATACCGGTTTAATCACTTTAGAATTCAAATAAGGCTGAACGCCATCGTTCAACGCTTTCGAATAAATTTTCAAGGCCTCTCGCGCGACACTCAGTGTCTTGTCCAACTCAGTGTCTTTGTGCGAGAACGAAACAGCGATATAAGGAATAAGCACTCCGCCTTTAACCATCTCCTGGGCAAACAATGTTCTCAATGCGAGTGAAACATTTCCTTCGTTGTCTCTTGTGATATAGTTAGGAGAACAAGGAAATCCTTCGGCATAGAAATATTTCTCCATTCCCATCTCTTTGGAGATCCCATTCAAACCGTTCACCAGCCTTGTACCATAATTCCAGAAGTGCTCAACAACGTTATCGCGCTTCATGATCTCTATTGTCTTAATGAATGCGCCGAGGGCGGACATCTCTGCGCCATGCGTTGTTGACGTGAGGAAGATCCGTTCAGCACCTTCCTCCAGGATCCCGCCAAGCTTCATGATCTCCCTTTTCCCGGCCAGTGCAGCAACCGCAAAACCATTTGCCATCGCTTTTCCAAACGTACAGAGATCAGGTTCGATATTGAAATATGCCTGTGCTCCCTGCAGGTGCCAGCGAAAGCCTGTGATCATTTCATCTATGATAAAGACCGATCCATTCTTCTTGCAGAGGGCCTGAACGTCGTGAAGGAAATTCTCCTTTGGCGCAACCGTGGTGGCTGCTTCCAGTATCACACAGGCGATCTGGTCAGGATACTGATCAAAAAGTTTCTTTAGAGATTCGATGTTGTTGAAGTTGAATTTAAGCGTTAAGCTGCTGGCCTCCTCCGGGATACCCGCGCTCATTACGGTAGATCCAATAAACCAGTCGTCATAGGAAAAAAAGGGATGCTCCGCCGGCACCAGAATATATTTTCTCTTCGTGTAGGCACGTGCCAACTTTACAGCCGCAGAAGTGACAGCCGAACCATGCTTGGCGAATTTCACCATCTCAACGGAAGGAATAAGGTCGATGAGGAGTTCAGCGGCATTGAGTTCCGTCAATGAAGCACGCGTCAGGTTGTTCCCATTCAAGATCTCATGATAACAGGCGTCGGCGATTTCCTTATTACCATAACCGATGTTGACCGAACGAAGTCCCATGCCGTAGTCGAGAAATTTGTTGCCATCGGGATCAAAGACATATGCTCCTTCTCCTCTCGCAAGAATCGATGGCGCGTTCGCCGGAAACTGATCATCGCCTCGTGAATAAGTATGTGCTCCCCCTGGGATTGCTCTATGCAGCCTTTGTGAGTATTCGCGATTCATTTTTAGTCTTCTTTTTGTTGTTGTTTCCTGAAATTGGCCCAATATTCCTCGTTAACCTCCTTATTGAGCAGATACAATTTGTGTTCTATTATATACGTCACCAATTCTTCATCGCTGATCTGCAGAATACGATCACCGATTCCGGAGATAACGGTTTTAAAAAATTCGGCATCAACATCGTAATCCAAAGTCATTCGAAGTGCATCCGATTCGGGCAACTTATTCAATTCGATGTTTTTGATCTTTGATACATCGAATATTCGCCCCCATCCTGTTTCCAGGACTTTAGAAGTTACCTTGTTCAGCGATTCCCTTAAGAACTCCGTGCTGTACCCCATAACATTCATTCCAAGTGGTAGTCCGTCTGTTTTTACCATCGCTGCCCCCTTCAACAATTGTTCACGCACGAGTTCGGCGCCCTCGACGGAGCAGAGGATGTCGTCCCCATCAATAGAAATGATGTGGGAGATCTCCAGATTCAGGGCGCATTGCAAGTGCCTTAGCGGAATGTTGTCATTGTCTCCAAAGAATACGGATACGTTTTCACCTGCAAAGATCTCCCGAAACTTCTCGTTACCACGTTCAGTGGAGGTTACAATTACCACCTTCACTTCACCTCGGGATATCTCGTCACGAAAACCATGCACATATCTTCCCACCAGCCACTCTATAAACGTTCTCTTGTGAACATCTATCAAATGCTTTTGCGGAAGGCGTGTTGATCCTACTCTCGCCGTTACAAAGATACCTGTCATAAAACCTGGATAACGTTTGTATTATCCGATTTTTCTGCCGCATAAAGCAGGTTCAGTACCTTAAGATCGTGTTCCAGTGAATTCGGATACTTTGAGTGATCGCTGAAAGCATTGATGAAAGCGTTCATTTCATCGATATACATCTGTTCGGTGATGTTCTTGTTGTAACCCGACTGGGCAGAAAGTATTTCATAACTAATGTCATTCCACTCATTCTTCTCCGGATCATAGATCCTGATCACATTGTCATCCCAGTTCCAGTAGAGCTGCTTCTTCTGACCATTGATAACCAGTCGTCGCGTAGCATATCTAGAAACCACATCCACAGATAAATTGAATATCATGCTTTTGTAGTCCAGCAATATATTGTAAGTGTCATCAATGTCTGAAGCTCCTTCGATCTCAATAGTCTTCTTGTAAAAACCTACAACGCGCTGCGGCAAACCCAGTATCAACGTTATCCAGGTCAATTCAAAGGGCACGATCTCACGCCCTCCCCCGGTAGCCTTGTTCGAAACATAATAGTCCCGTACATGTTCGTAAGTATGCCAGTCGGGTAAATATTGACCGGAATGATAGAGAATGTTTGAAACGACTCCCAACTCTTTCGAGGCCAGTATTTCCTTGATCTTTTTAATAGCGGGATGGAAGTAAAGCGTACACGATGGAGCTAAGAAGACGTTTTTTTCCTTTGCAGACTTCAGCACTTCGGTCAGGTCGGTGTCGACAACGCTTGCCTCTATAAACGCGGGAATGTTAAGGCTTACCGCCTTTTTCATGTAGGTGTGATGCGCGTCAGGAGGTACGGATATGACAAAGGCCACCGGCTTCCGTTTAGTGAGTGCCTCGTCAAGGTCGCTGAAGGTATCAATTCCATGAAGTTTAGCGACCTCATCGCGCCTGTCCGGCCTGTTATCGACACCTACAATATTGCTTTGTCCGATGGCCTTAAGATTTCTTATCCTTCTTTTGCCCATGGACCCAAGCCCAATGACAATAATTGCGCTATCCATTATAATGAAATATAGTTAATGTCCTCCTGTGCCTTTCGGTAGTCTTCGTACTTGCCGATGTCGAGCCAGTAACACAACAATGGATAGTGCACCAGGTTTTTCACGTCATCGGCGATTAATTTGTTCATTAGATCCGTCGCATTATAGAAAGTATTGGATCTGATCAACTTCCTCAACTCAAAATCGAATAGGTATATACCGCCATTCGAATAGTAGGTATAACTGGGCTTCTCAACAAATGACTCGATATGATGATCATTGGTCTTCAGCACGGCGTAGGGTACGTTAACAGTATATGGAATACTCGCGACGGCCATCTGTGCCCTATGCTCTTTGTAAAAAAGAAAGAATGCTTCGAAGTCGATGTTCGTCAAGAGATCCGAGTTCATCACGAGAATGTCGTCATGAGCCACCGTTTCTATCAATGAAAGGGACCCGAGAGTGCCTAATGGTTTGTCTTCCTCGATATATTTGATCGAAATGCCCTTCTTTGAACCATCGCCGAAATATTCTATCAATTGCTCTTTGAGATAATTAACACTGATGAATATTTCAGATACGCCGAATTTGATCAGCCTATCGATGTTATGCTCGATGATTGGCTTGGCACCGACCTTCAGCATGGGTTTTGGAGCCACGTCGGTAAGCGGCCTCAATCGTTCGCCGCGACCACCAGCCATGATAAGTGCGGTTAGCGGCAACAGGCTTCGGATATTCTTAAGGTCGACAACATCAATAAGTTCAAAAGTATCGTCAACGATCGGGATCAGATAGATATCAGATTGCTTGAATTTCTTGATCTCATCGACCGAGTATTTCGACTCCTTCAGATACTTGAACTGGGTATTCATAAACCTGGCTGCAGGATCTGAGATCTCTCTGCCGTCAAGCAGGCCCCGCCTTATATCGCCATCGGTAATTACACCAACGAGCTTGTTGTCCGCATTGAGCACAAAAAGTGTACGCGAAGCATTCTCTGGCAAAGTCTCAAGAGCTCTAAGTGCAGATCTTGCGTCCTGGTTGTAAAAAATGATGTGCTGTTTGTAGTGGATCATTCTTTAAAAATGGATTCAATGGTGCGAACAATTGCTTTTGCGGCACCACCGTTATAATAAATGTTTTTTGAACTCGGTGCGGGCAATGACTCAATGCGTTTCACTGCAGCAAGGATATTTTCTTTCGAAACGTCAATCGTGAATACATTATCACCATACAACCTGCCCTTCTGCCGGTCGCCAAGGTTGATAACATATTTCGCGAATGAAGCCGCTTCTATGATACCGCTTGACGTGTTTCCAAGGAGGAAGCGGCAGTGACTCATCGCACTGAAATAACTTTGAGTACCGAGATTTTCGATGAGAAAAACTCCTTTCCTTTGACCCAAACGTGTATTGAATATTTCCCTGACAATACTTCCGTTTGTATCAATGTTTGGCATAGTGAGCAGAACCTGATATCCATCCAACGCTTCGATCGCCTCAACCAATTGCAGAGCGTCATGCTCGTTCCGGGTCGGATTGGAAGTCTCCGGATGAAACGTCGTCAGCACCGTTGGCTTATGCAAGTCTATTTTCCATTTTTCAGCAAATTCTTTTAATGTCAGTAGCTTGACGTCAAAAAGGTTGTCCAGGCTCAACGCACCAACCCAATAGATGTGTTCAGGTTGGTCAAGCAGCTGTCTGACGCGATCGGCATATTGTTGCGTAGAGGTAAAATGGATCGCCGACGCCTGGGTAATGCAATGTCTGAAAACATTGTCGATAGCACCCAACGTTTTTTCTCCGCCGTGGAGATGAGCGAATTTTATCTGGGAAGGAACGCCGGCCATTACAGCAGCAAACATTTCGTAACGATCGCCAAGCGCGAAGACCAGGTCGAAGTCTGCGCGATGTTCCTTCCAAAAAGTGGCGAACTGCATGGTGGTGAGTCCGATTGCTGTCGAAACACTGTCGGGTGTATCCGACAACAGCATGGATTCAACGGTGTAAGATGCCTTAAATCCCGACTCCTCTATCTGCTTCAAAGTATAGCCATGAAAGCGCGATAAGTGTGTTCCGAACGCTATGATCCTTGCGTCGATCCACGATTGTCGCTGCATCTCTTTCAAGAGCGGGAGGTAGATACCGAAATCCGCGCGCGAGCTTGTGAGTATTCCTATTTTCATCAGTCGAAATCCTGATAGCTTATTTTATGGCCTGCTTCAAGGTCGTGCAATACTTTCTTTCCAACAACCGTATCGAGCTTCATCGGAGAGATACCGTCGCCGGGTCTCAGCATTTCCAGATCCTGTTCGCTAATAGCTTCCCCCTTCTTCTTGGATACCGCGAGATGGATACTCTTTCTCGCTACACTAATGTTCTTTGACTCGGAGGGACTGGGAGACTTCACGTCAGACCCCAGCGCCTGTTCAATATGTCTGATCGCTGCAACCATTGCCCTAAGCTCGTCTGGCTCCAGTGAAGCAGCATGATCAGGACCAGGAAGTGTTTTGTCAAGGGTAAAGTGTTTCTCAATCACTTTAGCTCCCAACGCGACAGCAGCGATCGGTACTTCGATGCCCAGCGTATGATCGGAGTACCCGACCTCCACGTTGTATTGATCTTTAATGTGATCCATCGCTCGCAGATTCACATCGTTGAAAGGCGTCGGATATTCTGTGTTGCAATGGAGTACGGTTATCTTTGCCTTCGAACGTTTTCTCAGCACTTCCAGCGCTTCGCCGATCTCTTCCATGGTGCTCATGCCCGTGGATAAAATGATCTCCGAAGCAAGTTCGGCGACCTTCTTCAGATAAGGCAGATTAGTTATCTCCCCAGAGGGTATCTTGTACAATTCGGCACCGAGCTTTTTCAGGAATTCAAGGCTTTCGAGATCAAAAGCCGTCGAGAAGAAGTTGATATTCTTTTGCTTGCAGTATGCAATGAGTTCGTAGTGTGCTGACTCTGATAGTTCCAGCTTTTCAAGCATCTCCAGCTGGCTCTCGTTCTTACCTGTGTTTTGAGCCTGATAATCGGCAGTTTTAGCTTTCTTGCTTACCAGTTTTTTCGCTTTGAACGTCTGAAACTTTACATAGTCCGCACCAGCGTCGCTCGCAGCGTCGATCAATTTCTTCGCGGTAGCGATATCACCATTGTGATTAACTCCTGCTTCGGCTATGATCAAAGTCTTTGTAATCTTGCTGCTCATAATCTTACACTGC
>DASVBA010000537.1:0-2079 GCA_036376095.1 Chryseolinea sp. | reverse complement strand
GGAACCGGAACAGACAGGTCCGATGGTTCGTTGTGTCAGCATATTCCTTACGAAATAAAATGATGTATCCATTCGACCTGTTGTAATGCGAAGGAAACCTCTTCGATCGGTCAGGGACCAATGTTTATTGTCTGGATTGTGATTCCACTGCCAGGCTAGTGGTAATGTGCGATCTCCTTTCTTTCGATTGAATTCGTCGGACGTTACTATACCCGGAACCAACCCTTTGCCTGGTGGAAGATTTAGTTTCTCGGGCACCTTACCCTCAATACCAAGTACGGGCCAGCCCTCTTCCCACTTTACAGGGACCAGGTATGGAATCCGGCCGACGGAACCATAGTCGCGAAACAAATAAGCATACCACTCACCCTGGGGTGTATCGATCAATCCACCTTGCGCTACGCCCAGATCCTGCAGGGCTACACGGCCTTCCCATGGACCGGTAATTTTATCAGCCCGATGAACGAGCACTGTGCGCATGCCGTCTTTCGGCCACACTATATTAAATAGGTAATATCGTCCGTTGACTTTAAAAAGTTGGGAACCCTCGGCATTAAGCATGATGTTCGTTCCGGCAGGCGCATTGGCATTTTCGATCACGACCTGTTCCTCTGTACCGGGCTTCACGGCCGAAGCGTCCGCCGTGAGCTCAACAAGCCGGAGTTTACCTCCGCCGTAGATCAGGTACACGCGGCCATCATCGTCAAACCACAACGTATGATCGTGATAGGAAGGTTTGAACGATGAAACTTTCCAGGGACCGTTTTCAATATCCTGGGTGGTGTAGATATGAGTCTCACCGGTAGTCTGCGCAAATGTGCTGACATAATAAGTTCCTTTGTGATAGCGTATGCAACTGGCCCACGATCCGCGGCCATACGCACTCTTCCCATTATTGAGATTAAGTGCATCGAGGTTGGCAAGCGTATCATATGCATAATTCACCAATGTCCAGTTTACCAGGTCTGTCGATTTCATGATCGGCACACCTGGATTCATATGCATGGTCGTGCTGCTCATGTAATAGAAGGCGCCAACCCTGACGATGGACATATCCGGGACGTCGGCAAAGATTATCGGATTATGTGCCCGCTGTTGTTGTGCTTTTAACGGATTGGTGAGAAACAGCATTGCCAAGCCAACAAATAGCAGCTGTAACGTTAACACCGGCAATAATTTTGATCCGATGAACTCGCAGAATTGAAAAGACCGGAAATACCCTAGCCCGGCCGTAGTGCCAAAACACCGGAAATTCTTTTGCAAAGGGGGCTGATCGTTAGAACAACTTGCGTTTGTCCGCGGGTACTTATTTCTCAAACCGTTGCCAGATGCTACGCAACGTTCAGGATCTCGAATGAATGGTGGCGTCATGCCAACAAGTGCCCGTTCCAAATAAGTGTTTTTTATACAATTATAGAAAAAAAGCTGAAATCCGCATACTGAAAACAATTGAACCGGTGATCGTTCTGAATCATTGAGGAAATGGCTCAGTAGAAAACTGCTGCGGACGTCAGATAATTTTTGACAGGCTTTGAATTACCAGACTTGCTACATCATGGTCAACACGTGCAAAGAGTTCTTTGCTTTGCACGATTGACGCGTCTGTGAAGCGATCGTCAAGCCTGATGGTGCATCATTACTCACAATTTTTTCCCGGCGGCATCTTTTATGGCTCTATCTGGTTCTCCACAAGCGCTCCTTGTTTATACACTTCCGTTCTGGTGAGTGTACCATCGTCGAGATAAAAATGTTGCGTTCCTTCTTTTTTCCCTTCTTTGAAATCGACACTTGATTCCAGGGTAGCATTTTGGTGGTACCATTTCCATGGGCCTTCGCGTTTACCCTTCACGATTAAACCTTCGATCTGAAGCGTTCCATCTTCGAAAAAGAAGTGGTGAAGTCCATCGGGTTCACCATTGACGTAGTTAGCTGTGGACATTACTATTTTGTCGGATTGCGGATAGTACGTAGTCCATTCTCCTTCACGACGGCCGCCTGATATTTTTCCGGTTTCCACTAGCATATCATCAGGACCATAACCCTCGTACACGCCTTCACCTTTTTCGACAAGAACACTGC
>DASVBA010000535.1:0-4490 GCA_036376095.1 Chryseolinea sp. | reverse complement strand
GTGTATTGTATTAACAGCGGTCTCGTTGGCGCCAAAACGCCCAACAGGAATGTTAGTATGACCACCGTGATAAACCTTCCGCGATAAGGCGTAACGAATTTCATCAACCTTCTGAGCACTGACCAGTCGATGATATTACCGCTGCTTACTTTTTCTTTCTCCACGTTTATTTATAAAGTCTAGTCGTCTGACGAATGGGACTGTGTTTCCTTTAGAAAGATCCCCGGAGGGTATTTAACCTTTACCAGATACAATCCTTGCGCAGGAACATTCGGTCCCGCTTTTTTTCTATCGCGGCCATGAATGATGACTTGAAATTGTTTCAGTGACGTCTTCCCGGTTCCGACATCCAGCAGCGTCCCGACAATCGAGCGGACCATCCCCCTTAGAAAACGATTGGCGCTAATTGCAAATTCCAGCATTTGTCCGTCTTCTTTCCACTCCGCCTTTTTTATGTCACAAAGAAAGTGATTTACGTCTGTGTTTACCTTACTAAAACATTCAAAATCATGTTCGCCTAATAATAACGCAGCGGCCTTGTTCATGGTTTGAACATCAAGCGGCTTAAAGAAATACCATGCCAAACCCTCAAGAAATGGGTTTTTCTTCCTTGTTATTTTGTAGACATAGCTTCTTTCGTAGGCATCGAACCTGGCATTTGCGTCAGGTTTTACTTTCCGGATAGCTTTCACAACGATATCCTTAGGCAGAAATGAATTAAGTTTGATAATGAGGTCATCGATTTCGAATGTCTTTTCGATCTCGCAATGAAAAAACTGCTGTTCGCAATGAACGCCGGTGTCTGTACGACCACTGGCGGTTATCGCAATGGTCGACCTGAACATTTTCGACAGTGCGTTTTCGATGACGGATTGAATACCGGTTGCATTCGCCTGGTTCTGCCAGCCAGCATAATTTTTTCCGTGATAGGCTATTTCGAAAAAATATCTCATTAACCTGCCCTTGAAGGGAATTGAATACACTTTCTAATTAGTTCCGTACTTCGAAACCCCTAAATCCCTTAAAGGGGACTTAAAATGCACCTTGTAATTAATTTCCGGTACCAATAGTTTCCCTTGGAGGGGGTCAGGAGGTGGTGACGTTCTCATACACCACAGCTGCTCCTTGTCCAACGCCTATACACATCGTTGCAAGTCCATACTTGACGTTGCGTTTCTTCATTTCATGAATTAATGTCGCGCTGATTCGGACGCCACTGCAACCCAATGGGTGACCCAGAGCAATAGCGCCACCGTTAACATTGACGATATCCGGATTTAAGCCGAGGTCCCTGATACATGCTATTGATTGAGATGCAAATGCTTCGTTAACCTCCACCAAGCCAATGTCACCGATACCAAGTCCTGCCCTGCTTAACGCTTTTCGAGTTGCCGGTACAGGCCCAATTCCCATGTACGCGGGGTCAACGCCGGCAATTGCCATTGATACGATCCTTACAAGCGGTTTCAAAGACAATTCTTTTAGCAGGTCCTCACTAACCACAATAGCGGCCGCCGCGCCATCATTTATACCGGAAGAGTTACCTGCAGTGACAGACCCGTTTGTTTTGAAAGCAGGCTTTAAGGTCGCCAACTTTTCCAACGTGGTCACTCGGGGATGTTCGTCTTTCTCGAATTGATTTATCTCACTCTTTAAAGCCGCGAGGGGAACACTTACAATTTCGTCGGCAAATTTGCCGGCACCCGCCGCGTTGAAATATTTTTGACTTGAGTGAAAAGCAAATTCATCTTGTTCTTCACGAGAAATTTTCCATTTGTCGGCCACGTTTTCGGCAGTTTCTCCCATCGAATAGGGATGGTATAAGGCCGATAGCTTCGAGTTTACAAACCGCCATCCCAAGGTAGTATCATAGATCTCAGTCTTACGCGAAAATGCTTCCTCACTTTTCGGCATCACAAACGGTGCGCGGCTCATGCTTTCAACTCCGCCAGCTATATAAATACCTCCTTGTTCCAACATAACGCCGCGGGCGGCATCCATTATCGCCTGAAGTCCCGATGCACAGAGGCGGTTCACGGTGACGCCACCCACTTCGACCGGAAGCCCCGCAAGTAACGCCGCCATCCGGGCAACGTTCCGATTGTCTTCTCCTGATTGATTCGCCGCGCCGAAAACAACATCCTCGATAAGGCGGGGATCGACAGCCTTATTGCGCTCGAGTATTTTCTTAATAACAAGACAAGCGAGGTCATCAGGTCTTACAGGAGCAAGCGACCCGCCGAACTTTCCAATAGGTGTTCTGAGAATGTCAACTATGTATGCGCTACTCATTCGGCATGTCAGATCATTCAATATCCGACCAATTATTTTTATTTACTTTGCCGGCAAGTTAAAGCAACACGCTTATGTGGCAAAGAATTCAAACGCTATTTCTGGTTATCCTGATATTGGCCCTGGCTGTAAGCCTTGTCGTTCCGATTTGGTCTGTGGAGGTCAACGGCGAAGCAAGTGTCCTGACAGCCTTTTATTATTTGAATAACGGAACCTACCAGTACAATCCTTATTCCCTTACCGCGATCCTGGCTATTGCGGCCGCCACCATTGCAATCACCGAGATCACAAAATTTAAGAACAGACTTACACAGGTGAAGCTGGGAGCGTTAAACTCTCTGTTCCTTGTTGGGGTGTTGGTATGCGCATTCTATTTCTCCAATCAGACAATGAAAGGTCTGGAGGGAACGAAGGGTCAATACGGACTCGGCATGTGGCTTCCTTTTCTTGCAGTGATCTGCAACCTGCTCGCAAATCGTTTTATCCGTCGCGACGAGAAATTAGTCCGCGATTCCGACCGGCTCCGGTAGCCCAGGGCCACCATTGTTGTTTTGAGATGGTGACAACCTGTCAGCAGGCCATTAGTGGAACAAATTTTGTCCGCCTACGCGAGACGCTGCGCCACCGCTATAGCTTTAGCGCACGCGGTACGGCAGGACGAGGTCCTGATTCATTATCCCACATTTAACCAGGAAAAACTAACAATATGGCAGAAGTACAAGAAAAGGGTACCATCTCAATACACACCGAGAATATCTTTCCCATCATTAAAAAATTTCTCTATTCCGATCATGAGATCTTCTTACGAGAGCTTGTCAGCAATGCAGTAGATGCCACTCAAAAGCTGAAGAAGCTCGCATCACTGGGAGAATTCACGGGCGAGACGGGTAGTCTGACGATCGAAGTTAGTTTCGATAAAGACAAGAAGACAATCACCGTTAGTGACAAAGGGATCGGAATGACCGGTGAGGAAATAAAGAAATACATCAACCAGATCGCATTCTCCGGCGCAACGGAGTTTGTTGAAAAATTCAAAGACAAAGCCGATGCCAAGGATATCATTGGAAAATTTGGTTTAGGATTCTATTCGGCGTTTATGGTGTCTGATAACGTCGAGATCCTGTCACGCTCATACAAAGCTTCTGAAAATGAAGCAGCCCGATGGATCTGCGATGGATCGACAGAATTTCAACTTTCTTCAGCCACAAAAGAAACGCGCGGGACGGATGTGATTCTTCATATCAATTCGGATTCTGAAGAATTCCTCGACGAATGGAGGATTAAAGGCATCCTCGAGAAGTACTGCAAATTCCTGCCCGTCGAGATCAAGTTCGGCACAAAGCAAGACAGCGTTGAGGATGGTGTTGATGCGGAGGGCAAGCCTAAATTTAAGACGGTTACTGTCGACAGGATCATCAACAATCCTTCCCCGCTCTGGACAAAGTCACCATCTGATTTAAAGGATGAAGATTATACCAAGTTCTATAAGGAGCTTTATCCATTCTCTGAAGATCCTTTGTTCTGGATTCATCTGAATGTTGATTATCCATTCAACCTTACCGGTATTCTTTATTTCCCTAAGGTTAAGAACGATTTCGAGCTTCAGAAAAATAAAATACAACTTTATTCACGTCAGGTTTTTATTACTGACGAAGTAAAGGACGTTGTACCGGACTTCCTGATGATGCTTCACGGCATCCTGGACTCACCGGATATTCCGCTAAACGTTTCTCGAAGCTACTTGCAAAGCGATGCAAACGTGAAAAAGATCAGTCAGCACATCACCAAAAAAGTTGCTGATAAGCTTTCCGAACTGTTCAAGAAGGACCGTAGCGATTTCGAGAAGAAGTGGGATGATATTCACGTCTTTGTCAAATATGGTGTCATAAGCGACGAAAAATTCTATGATCGCGCAAAAGACTTTGCGTTACTCAAGAACACTGAAAAGCAATACTTCACGTTTGAGGAATATAAAGAAAAGGTAAAGCCCGCTCAGACTGATAAGGAAGGGAACGTGGTCTACCTGTATGCAAATGACGCAGGCAAGCAAGATAGCTTTGTCCAGGCAGCGAAAGCTAAATCATACGATGTGCTGGTAATGGATGGTGTGCTCGATAATCACTTCATAAACACGCTGGAGCAAAAGCTCGAAAAAGTACAGATCAAAAGAGTAGACAGCGAAACCGCGGATAAGCTCA
>DASVBA010000531.1:0-3811 GCA_036376095.1 Chryseolinea sp. | reverse complement strand
ATTGCCGTAAGCAAAATTCGCTATGTGATCAATTTGAAAAGCAGGAAGCTGAAACCCGGAGTCTAACATACTTTGTAGTAAGTCGCCAACGCCGGGACGAAGGGAAAGCATGTACTGGTAATGACCTGTCTGTTGTTCACCCTCTTTTTCATATATCAAAAGTTCTTCACCTCGTTTTCTTGATTCATCGAATCGCATGAATACCGGGTGCTCCGTCAGCGGGATCTTGCAGGGGGAAGGCGCTATTATACCATCCGGACTTCCTGGATAGTAGGTAAACTCTTTGTCACCGATCTCCCAGATGTTGAATCCACAATTCCATTGCGGCACACCCAACGCCTTGACCTGTTGGAAAAGGACGGAAGCAACGTCCACCAATTCCTCGCTACGTTGCATAGCCATTGTCCTGCTTCGCACTCGTTCCAATGCTGCCTCTATTTGTGCTTCGCGGGCCTGTGCTTCTGCTTTTTGCAGGTCGAGGAAACGGGTATACGTTTGTTGGAAAACTTTTCCAAAGCGCATGAGGATGTTATTCTCCTCTTCGCTATAAGGAATACCTGAAAAATTCTCTATGTACAAACCGATATTTTCTAACAACACGGTCGATATGGCAAGGCCAGGGCAGTTAAAATAATACTCTTTTGCTTCAGCGGGCAATCCTGGTATGAACGTAAAAAGCGTTTGATAAAACTTATTTTTTTCATCGAAAGTCAGGTGGTTAGCAAAGAAATCGGTTCGCTGCTCCTTTGCTTCGATAAAACTATTCCAGTGAGGAGAATCAAAATAGGGGATGCTTATGAAGGCGGGAACATCGTGCTTGTCAGCCAGCCAGATATTCATATCATCGCTACCTTTGTAATCCACGATAAATCCTGTGTGCTCAATACGAATATTCAGGCGAACGAATTGGTCATACACAAGCTGAATTACTTCTTTGAGTTCTGTGCTTTTTTGCATGCCCATTGTTCTACTTCGGATTCTTTCCAACGCTGCCTCTATCTGTGCTTCTTTTGCCTGGGCCTCTGCCTGCTTGAGATCATTAAAGCGTGTGTAAGTCAGGTCAAAAACTTTAGCAAAGCGAATTAAGATATCGAAATGTTCATCCGAGAGCGGCTCGAGACTTGCCAATGTGAGGTTGCCGGAGTTGTGGAACGAAGCATTCAGAAATACCCTGTCAGGAGCTTTCATTCCGGCGATTACAAAATCAGGTAACAACTTCAGCTCGGTTTCACTAAATATAAAATCATCCCATTCCTTTTTAACTTTTCCTTCGAGTTTATAAATCCATTTTACCGTCCGTTCGCGCCAGGCGGAGAAATAGGCCAGGTTCGGAGGATGTTCATGATATTGCACATGGAAATTCATGGGTAGTTCCGGCGCTTCTGAATTGGCCATCCACCATCTGGCGTCGTTTGTTTTCTGATCATACGTCATGATGACGCAGCGCGTCAGTACCAGGTCAAGCTTCGTTAATTCACCAAACACCGTTCCGATAAGAGCATTCAATTCTTCCGATGTCTGCATGGCCATTGCCCTGGTGCGTACTCTCTCAAGACCAACTTCAATCTTTGCCTCTTTTGCCTGTGCTTCTGCTTTCTGGAGATCGAGAAAACGGGTATAGGTTTGTTCGAAGACTTTTGCAAAACGTTTGAAGACGTCATGAGCCTCAGGTGCCGGCTCGAACGTAATGAACAACAAATAGCCGTATTTGAAATACGCCACGTGGTCGATTTGCGATTTGGGAAAGGGTATCCCCGAATCTCTGAGGTTAACCAACGTGTCGCCTACACCAGGAAGGGTGCATAAATAATCGTAGTGAGCCGCACATTTATCTTCTCCGATTACCTCTACATGCAACGTTTCCCCTCGCTGTCCGATATCATAGTAGCGTTTAAAAATTCCTTCTCTTGGTGTTTTATAGATCGGGTAAGAGCCGTTTGCATTGCTTCCCCATTCCGTTGAGCTTTCTTTTCCGTCATCATAGATATTGAAGGCACAATGCCATGTGGCAATACCCAATGCCTGCACCTGTTTTACCAATTCAAATGAAAGGTCTCCCAGTTCGCTACTTTGACGCATCGCGATACTTCTGGAACGAACTCGTTCCAGGGCTGCTTCGATTTCCAGCTCCCGGTTCTGAGCCTCAACAGCTTTTCTTTTCTGTTCCAGTTCACCAATGGTCTCCTCCAGTAAAATGGAGGTTGTGCGTTTTACCTTTTCGGTTCTTTCTAATTTGAATTCGGTAATGGTGATTTCCTTGTCACTTTCGCATACTGCATCTGAAAGAGTTTTTTTTTCTTCAGGTTTTAGCGTTTCCGATTGTTGAATAAGGTTCAGTATAGCTTGAAGGCGCTTGTTCATCTATTTTTCCTTTAGTACCACACAGCAGGCGGTGAGGTTTTGCATTTCAAGATTGCCGTATGTAAACCTTCCCAGTTCGGCATTGCTGAACATGCCAGCCATGGGTACATTCCACACTTTATGTATACCATCAACTTCTTCATTGATTACCGGGCCCAGAGTTACCAATCTTCCGGCGCAGCTGAATACCAACAATGCATCGGCTTCGGGCATTTCCGTTGCTTTCAGGTCCTTGCATCCTTGAATTACTTTTTCAATCACGTCAAAATCCGGGGGCAGTGAAAATTTTATCTTTGAACCCTGCGGCACCGTGCCGCTGCAGATGAATGAACCGTCTTGCCAGTTAACCACAAGGCCTGGCCTCATAACAGGCTCGCCTTTCTCTCTTTGTAATTGCAAGGGAAAGGACGTAGCGATCTCGCTGGCAACGGATGGATTTTCGGGTGTGAGATTTTCTAATCCGCTGTATTTTTTTGTCATCTCCAGTACGGACACGTTTTCAATGGTGTACACCCGGTTGCCTTCGCTTTTGGTAACTGTTTTTTCTGTGCCCATCGGTTTCCATCCGCAGGTGGCCTTCCCTTTCACAATGATTTTGTCTTCATCCAATACCAAAGCAACCATTCCCCGGTTACTTGATCGGCCATTGGTAAAAACAAATTGTTCCGTGAAGCTAAAATCGTCTCCCGCCATTCCTCCCCATACATTAACCTGCTGGCCAATGAGGTCTTCAAAGCCATGCAGCAATTCTTCAGCATCCGTTTCCAGGTTACTGCCGGCAATAAGAAAAGCGGGATGGGAAAATTTTTCCAGCGCTTTTTTGGCAATGGCCTGAGTGGTTTGCCTGTAATTTTTTTCGCTTAAGTCTGAAAATTCAATAGTGAAATAATCGCGGTTGATGTCGAGTAATAATATCGCAACTGACCTTTCTGTAATCCCTTCGCCCGTAAACTCACCGTTAGTGGTTGCTCCAAAGACAGCAATGCCGGCTTCATCAAACATTTTGCTGATAGCATCGCGGTCTTGTATGACGGATAAGAAGACAATGGCCAGTGTGGGTTTGAATCCATCTGCTGTTGCCTGTTGCAAGGCGTTCTTTATCTCATCAGGGGAGGTTCCTTTGACGGTTTTGGCTTTCATCGGGCTGGCGTAATTTGGGCTTCACTAAACTTAGCATTATTATTTTAATTATGAATGATAAAAATGAAGCCGGCTCCGTCCAAAACCCCGCTCCCTGCTGCAGTCGTCCTACAATGCGCGATGCCCGCTGTAAGCTCACCCAGACGAGCCATATTCTTAGATGGAATGAGTTGAGATTGGGCCGACTTGAGATTACCAAGGGCTGTCCTTAATTCAGAATATCGTGAAAAACGGCCGGAAAATCTTATCCAAGACTTGGGTGCAGTTTAGTTCTCTCAATTTTTGGTGAAGGGATTTGATCACTGGATAC
>DASVBA010000509.1:0-9992 GCA_036376095.1 Chryseolinea sp. | reverse complement strand
ACGTCCAATGTTGGGTTTAATTTGTTACACCATGAAAGTTGCTTCCATATCCCTTTCCTTCCTGTTGAGTTTTATTTCAGTGTACAGCCAAAAAACAGAGTTTGGAAATGTCACCATTAAAGAGCTTTCCAATGAGGCTTACGCGAATGATACCGCGTCCGCAGTAGTGTTGTTTGATGTAGGTGATCTTGACGTAGACCAAAACGCAGTATCCGGTACAAAATTCAGACGACACATGCGCATCAAGATTCTTAAGAAACAAGCGTTTGATGAATGGGGCCACCGGCGTTTCCTTATTCATAAGACCGGTGACCTCAAGATCAAGGCTGCGACCTATAATCTTGAGAATGGTTCAATTAGGAAAGTCGACATGGAGGAAAGCGCCATCATGCGCACGGATCATGATGATGATACGCGGTTGGTGAACATTGCGTTTCCAAATGTAAAGGAAGGATCAGTGGTCGAATTTTCTTATATGGAAAGATATCCCGACCTCTATGTGCCTGGCTGGCAATTCCAGCATTCAATTCCATCCCGTTGGAGTGAATATACGGTAACAATGCCGGTGAAAAATCTGAAATACAATCTCAAAGGATTCTTAAAACCGGCTGTACATGAAGAAAAGTATGAAGGCTCGTACCATCGCTGGCTGTTAACGGATATACCAGCGTTTGTATCGGAGCCGATGATGGCAGACAAGGATGCTTACATCTCCGAGGTGAACTTTGCCACACGTTACTATGATTGGGACGGCGCATACTACTACCTGACCGGAAGCCCCGAATTTGGAGAGATAGTTCATCGTTACAAATTCCTCACAAAGACTGCTGAAGAACTTACGGCAGGGATGATTGACGACAAGCAGAAAATCCGGGCAATTTCCGACTACATTAAACACCACGTCCAGTTTGATGGTAATGATGGCATCTGGGGAAGTAATCCGAATGAATTGATCGATCAGAAAAAAGGAACGTCCGGCGATATTAATTTGCTGCTCGGATCAATGTTGGAAAAGGCTGGCCTCAAAGTGAGCATGGTTTTGTTAAGCACACGTAACTATGGGTTTATCGACCAGAAGGTACCCAGTTTGCGCCAGTTCAATTATGTGGTCTGTGAAGTAACAACCAAAGATGGAGATATTCTGGTTGACGCCACAGACAAATTGCTGCAGTTTGATATGCTTCCCCCACGATGCTTCAATCAATTCGGATTCCTTGTTGGAACAGGGCAATTTGGGTGGACACCGGTGCAGCCCAGACATCGGGCGAAGGTTTTGTTCGACGCTACTGTCACCTTTAGCGAGTCAGGAGGTTTGACAGGAAAATTGAAATCAATGAAGGATGGATATGCTGCATATGACGTAAGAAAGCAGTTCCGTGACGGAGGCGAAACTAACTATAAGATCGATCTCGGAAACAAACTCTGGAACGTTCAGAACTACGAGGTCAAAAATCTTCAGGCTGTGGATAAGCCAATTGAGGAACTGTGTGACGTGAGCATTGACGAATACGTAATTCAGGCAAATGACAAAATCTATTTTAACCCCCATCTTTTTCTGAGAGAGGAGTCAAACCCATTTGTATCAGATTCAAGAACGTATCCTGTTGATTTTGAAAGGCTCACAGATAACACAATAGTCTGCACGCTGCTGCTTCCCGAAGGATACACTGTGGAAGAAGTCCCCGAGAACAAAGCTCTCGCTCTTCCTGGCAACGCCGGTAAGTGTGTGTTCAGCACCAGCGTTAATGGCAACAAGATCATAGTCACGAGCAAACTGATCTTTAATAAAACCTTGTTCCTGCCAACCGAATACGGCGCACTAAAAGAATTTTACGCCACGATTGTGGCAAAGAAGGCTGAAAATATTGTGCTGAAAAAGAAATAATAGTTTGATGCTTGTAATATTCAGAGGAATGTAATTCTCCGCGACATCCTGCTACAAATAGGTATAATCGTAACGACCTATGAATTTCAGATTCTGGAAAAAACAGGAAAAACGCAAACCGGTATCGGCGGCGAGGGATTGGTTCAACTCTGTTCTATTTGCGGTCATTGCCGCCACGTTGATCCGGTGGACTACTGTAGAGGCTTACGTAGTTCCTACTCCGTCGATGGAAAACACTATTCTTGTCGGTGATTATCTTTTCGTTAGCAAGTTCCACTATGGTACCAGGACTACCAGTACGCCCTTACAAATTCCGCTTACACATCAAAAGATCTGGGGAACCAACATTCCATCATACCTGGACTGGATTGAATTGCCGTCTTACAGACTTCCTGGAATAAGTGAAGTAAAACGCGGTGATGTTGTTGTGTTCAATGTTCCGCCGGCGAGCATGAACGAAGGGCAGGAGCACCCCATATCGCTAAAATCAAATTACGTTAAACGTTGTGTCGCTGTGGCTGGTGACCGTCTCCAAATCATTGATAAAGAAATTTTTGTTAACGGTGCCGCACTGTCTCGCCCCGAAAACATGAAGTTCAGATATATGGTGGCCGCTAAGGACGAGATGACTTCAAGGACAATAAGCAGGCTCGAACTCAGTAAAGATGACTACATCTTTATGGGGCGGTTTGACAACCAGGCGATGTACAGCATGTTGCTAACCCAAAAGCAGGTAGAAGAGCTTTCGTCCTTGCCATTTATTTCTTCAATAACAAATCAGGACAAGACGAATCCTGAAGATGATATATTTCCGTCTTCAGACTATACCAGGTGGAATGGCGATGCGTATGGACCGTTGGTGATACCTCAAAAAGGGATGTCCATCCCAATAAACGATTCGACAATTGCCTGCTATGGTGAAACAATCAGACTATATGAACATCTCGAAAATGTATCCATAACAAACGGCAAGCTGACCATTGACGGCAAAGCAATTGACACGTA
This sequence comes from Chryseolinea sp., assembly GCA_036376095.1. Lineage (GTDB taxonomy): Bacteria > Bacteroidota > Bacteroidia > Cytophagales > Cyclobacteriaceae > Chryseolinea. Next base: position 7,102 of record DASVBA010000509.1, on the reverse strand, counting down.
TACGTTTCGTCAGGACTATTACTTTATGATGGGAGACAACCGACATAATTCATTGGATTCAAGATACTGGGGCTTCGTGCCTGGGGACCATATTGTAGGAAAACCCCTTTTCATTTGGCTTTCACTTGACTACGAGGCTGACTTGCTGCACAAGATCCGCTGGGACCGGATGTTCACAAAAATTGAATAAATTCGTCGCATGGTGATTCATTGGCGATCCGCATTCTGCATTGTCCTTTTATTTGTCCTTTGTTCTTTTTCAGCTCCTCTCAAGTGGGTTGCTATCGGTGATTCCATAACCTACCTGAATGAGCACCCGGATGAAACGGGAAACAGGATCACAAGGGGCTACATGAAGCTCGTGTGCGAAAAGCGTCCCGATATTCAATATGTCAACAAGGGATACAACGGATGGACCTCGGGTGATATCGCTTCAAAAATTGAAACCCTTGGATTGGAGAAAGCAGACATCTATTCTGTCTTTCTGGGTACGAATGACTGGTGGCGAGGACGTCCGGTTGGTTCAATGAAAGATTATGAATCAAGCACCGGTAGCGCGACCCTCTATGGTGCCTTCAGAATCATTATAGACAAGCTTAGAAGCCTCAATCCCCAGGCTCAGGTCATATTGATTTCTCCGTTGCAACGCGGAGACTTCGTTTACATAAACGACATGAAGAACAATGCGTATGGATCGTACAAGACTAAGAATGATCAATCATTGGAACAGTTCGCGAACGCGCTTGTAGCGCTGGCAAAGAAAGAGAATTTCGCGATGGTGGATTTGTATCACGACAGCGGGATCACGCTCAAGAACATGGTGAAATTCAAACGATTAAAAGATCCGGCTACCGGGTCCTATAAGAACTATCCCTATCCGGATTATATTAACATTCCGTTTGATCCCAACGTCGATGAATATCCGTATCCTGCAGATGCGATAGACATGACGTATGACGGCCTGCATCCCTCAGATCAGGGATACGAGGTTATTTCTTCCATGCTATTAAAAGTGCTTAGAAAGTAATCGCTACCCAGTTATTTTTTAAAAGCCGAGATGTGTGCGTGCAGAAAATCGGCTTTGTCGATTTTAAATCTCACCTAAAATCCATAAGGTTGCAGATAATTCTATCTGTGCTCCTTTTTTTAAATTAGATTAATAAATGGTTACGCAGGAACCCGTTGCAACATTTCTTATTGACAAATCGGGAATAGTAACGCTGTCCGGAGACTTTGACGTTTCCAGACTTGGGCTCGCACACAAGGTTGAAAGCGGCCGCTCTATATTCGAACTCTATGAAGATACCCCTCAAGTCGTTCATGCGTTTCAGCAGGCACTTCATGGACAGCATGTCAACCTCGAGACAACTGTAAATGGATTTACATTCGCCAACAGTTATTCGCCGTTGTTCGACGTTGATGGTCAGGTCACCAGGGTTATTGGCATTTCATTCAACATCACGGAAAGTAAGAAGACGCAGGAGATCCTGAGGAAAAGTGAGTTCCGCCTTCGTACGCTTTTCAACTCAGCCAGCGATGCCATCTTCACCATGGACAACAGAACTTTCATTGATTGCAATGACGCTACACTGCGGATCTTTCAATGCAAGCGAGATCAGATCGTTGGCCAGACGCCGTACAGATTTTCGCCCGCGAGACAGCCAGATGGAAGGTCGTCGGAAGAGTCGGCTATGGAAAAGATCAACGCCGTGCTGCAGGGAAGGCCTCAATTTTTCGAATGGAAACATATCCGTTATGACGGCACACCGTTCGACGCTGAAGTTTCGCTGAACCGTCTTGATCTTGATGATGAAGTTTATATACAAGCCATGGTTCGCGATGTAAGCGAACGCAAAAGGGCAGAGGAAGAGAACCGGCGACTGGCCATGGTTGCTAATACCACAACGAATATGGTGGTTATAGCCGACGGAGAAGGATTGATTGAATGGATAAATCCGGCCTTTACACGAATAACAGGGTATACACTTGAAGAAGTCATCGGGAAGAAGCCTGGTAGCTTTCTGCGTGGTCCCGAAACTGATGCAAAGGTGTCAAACTTCATGGGGGAAACCATTCGATCGGGCCAGGGATTCAAAGATGTTGAGGTAATAAATTATTCAAAGGAGGGGCGACCGTATTGGGTATCCATTGAAGTTCAGCCCATACTAGACAGGGCAGGGAAGGTCGTTCAGTTCATTGCAATTCAAAGCGACATTTCTGAACGAAAGGCAACGCAGCAGATCCTGCTGGATCGCAACGAAGAGTTGATTAAAATAAACGCTGAGCTGGATAGGTTTGTGTATTCAGCTTCCCACGATCTTCGTGCGCCCATCGCATCGCTGTTGGGTTTGATCGAGGTAGCAAGACTGGAGAAGGACCGGAACAATATCGTTGAACTTCTTGAGCTTCAACAAAAGAGCTTATTACGGCTTGATCGTTTCATCAAGGATATTGTCGATCATTCGCGCAACACCAGACTGGATGTAAATTCCGATCCCATAAATTTTGAAAGCCTCGTTCATTCAGTCTTCGAACAGCTCCAGTTTATGGATAATGTTAACAAGATACAACGTAGGATTAAAATCACTCAGGATGGTCCATTCTTTACATCGGCCACAAGGCTGGATATCCTTTTCAATAATTTGATTTCGAATGCAATAAAGTACGCTGATCTTCGCAAGCCTGATCCATACCTGGAGGTAGAGGTTATTGCTAATTCAACGCAGGCGCAAATACGGATCCGGGACAACGGTGAGGGTATACCGTCTGATTCTTTGTCAAAGATCTTCGACATGTTTTTCAGAGCATCACGAAGGGGTACAGGGTCCGGATTGGGATTATACATTGTGAGGGAAGCGATCCAAAAGATCAGGGGCACTATCGAAGTCAAGTCTGAATTTGGAGAAGGCACTGAGTTTGTAGTGGTCATCCCGAATTTATTTGTGAAAGTCGAGATGGTGCCGCCTGAGGATTGAGCTTGTATTAAAAATTAAATGCAGGGGCCATGCAAAGCCCGTGAAGTCTTAATACGCGAAGGCAGCAAAAGATTATGGGTTTGTATATTTGGCATTGATACATAACTTATCCTAAAAGTCGTCCCGATGAAGAACATTGCAATCGTTTTGTTTGACAGGGTGGAGGTGCTCGATTTTGCGGGCCCTTTTGAAGTTTTTTCCGTTTGTGGCGCACATGGAGAGCATAAAGGAATCTTTAACGTGTACACAGTTGCCGAAAGAACTCCTGTAACCGCGCGTGGTGGACTTGTTGTCCAACCAGACTATTTGCTGAACGACTGTCCATCGCCAGATATTTTCCTGGTACCCGGTGGCGGCGGATATACCGATAGCGGGCTTCCTTTTGGAAGCCGTAAAGAAATGAATAATCCCGTCTTACTGGACTGGGTTAAAAAGCACAACACGTCTGCCGAATTAGTCCTGTCCGTATGCACAGGTTCTCTTATACTTGCAAAAGCCGGTTTGCTGGATGGTTTGTCCGCCACAACACACTGGAAAGCAATCGACCAGCTAAAAGATGCTGCCCCAAAAACCACCGTTATAGACGATCAGCGCTGGGTAGACAACGGCAGGGTTATTGCTTCCGCTGGCGTATCGGCCGGCATTGATATGTCCTTGTACGTAATTCAAAAATTATTGGGTAAGGATGTTGCCAATGACACCGCAAGATACATGCAGTACGATCATTGGAGATCTTAATTACCATTAGCGGCAAATTAATTCTGCATCAATCCTGATTGTGATCTTTCATCCATTTGATGAGGAAAAGCAAATCACAAAGGCAACGAAGCACACAATACATTTCTACTTGTGATGCGCCCCCCATGCATCGGGAAATTCTATTTCGCGGGTGTTATCCTATATGCGTAACGCGAGAACGTTGAACTAGTTGACCTTAATCAGCTCAACTTCAAAAATCAATGTTGCATAAGGAGGTATCTGATCTCCGGCTCCTCGTTCACCATAGGCAATGTCGTAAGGCAAGTAGATCATCCATTTGTCGCCTTCATGCATCAGTTGCAGTGCTTCTGTCCAGCCGGCGATCACACCGCCCACTTCGAATGTTATGGGATCGCGTCCAACAGAACTGTCGAAAGTAGTTCCGTCGATGAGCTTTCCGGTGTAATGAACCGTCACCTTATCAGTAGCCAGGGGTGCTTTTCCCTTTCCGGAACTGATCACTTTATATTGAAGACCACTTTTGGTGGTTTGCACACCCTCGGCCTTTTTATTGTCTTCCAGAAACTTCGCGTTGTCGACCTTTGCTTGTGCCGCTTTTTTCTCCATAGCATTTTGCATATACACTTGCACGATCGCCATGACTTCAAGCTGCTTGAGCTTCGGCTCTTTTCCCTGCATTACATCCTTTAGTCCTTCGATCATTGCGTCGACATTTAAAGAGTCGCCGCCTTGAGACTTCAGATTCGAGGCAACCAATGTACCGAGACCATAGCTCACTTGTTTGACGGTATCATTGAGCTCGATCGGTTTTGGATTCTTGAGAAGCTGCACTTCCGCCTTCAACCCATCAGCTTCCTTCTTTAATTGGTCTACCTGGGCCTGTAGCTCTTTTTTGGACTGCGAAAACGCGGGTATAGATATCAAAAATGCAATGCAATAAATAAATGTTCTCATCTCTAAATAATTAATGTTCAATATAGCTCCCCTTCAACCCTGAAAGTTCACGTAAAAACTGGCGCAAAGAAAGCAAAATATTTCTAAAGGCGTGCAAGATTATTTATAGGGAGGATTTACGGGTAGAATTTGCACCATTCCCACTTCCGAAATGTCATAGGCGGCGGCGAACGATCTGGTTATTTCAGCTGAAATTATTATCTAGCACTTCGACTGAATTTCTCCAGGTTGTAGGTATTCAGAAATTAATTTACGTCATAAGGAGTAACTTATTCAACGCAAGACAGGAACTGGCACAAAATGAAAATTGAACAGTCGATCACCTACAAATCGTTGCAGACATCTCTTGATAGATTCTGGCAACTGTCAGGTAAAAAAATAAAATCGATAGAAAAGAATTTTGATACAGGTAAAGGAGCTCCTGTCTTCACGGTCAATGGGAAGTATTCGACCAGGGGATGGACGGAATGGACTCAGGGCTTTCAATACGGCTCAGCGTTATTACAGTTTGATGCTACCGGCGATTCCGAATTCCTGAACATAGGCAGATCGAACACTGTAGAGAAAATGGCACCACACCTGACACATAAAGGGGTGCATGACCACGGCTTTAATAACCTCAGCACATACGGCAACTTGTGGCGCTTAATGAATGAAAGCAAGATCCCATATAACGAATGGGAGAAGAACTTTTACGAACTGGCGTTAAAAGTAAGCGGATCCGTACAGGCGATGCGATGGACTAACATCCGTGACGGTGGATTTATCTACTCGTTCAATGGTCCGCAGTCTTTATTTGTAGACACTATACGGTCGTGCAGAATTGTGATGCTGAGTCACGCTTTGGGTCACATTCTTCAGGGCGAAAACGACGAAAAAATAGATTTGTTGGAACGCGGCATAAAACATTTGCTGGCGACGGCCAACTACTCTGTGTTCTATGGTGAAGGCCGTGATTCGTACGATGTTCGCGGCCGTACGGCGCACGAATGTATCTTTAATGTGAATGACGGAAATTATCGGTGTCCCAATGCTCAACAAGGATTCAGCGGGTTTACCACGTGGACGCGTGGATTGGCCTGGGCCATGTGCGGCTTTGCCGAGGAACTGGAATTCATCGACGAACTTCCTGGCGGTGCTTTTCCGCTGACAATTCAAAAGAATGACTTGCTTAACGTCCTGATGAAGGGTGCGCTGGCCACGGCGGACTTTTACATTGAAAACAGTGCAACAGACGGAATACCGTACTGGGATACCGGCGCTCCCGGGTTATCAAAGATGGGTGACTACCTGAGCCGGTCATCTGAACCATTTAACGAATATGAACCCGTTGATAGCTCAGCCGCGTCGATAACTGCTCAAGGACTCTTGCGTCTGGGAAATTTTCTGAAGAAGCGTAATGATAATAGGGGGGACGTGTATACGCAGGCAGGACTCACTGTTGCAAAAACATTGTTGTCGGATGCCTACCTGTCGCTGGATGATAGTCATGAAGGATTGATCCTGCATTCAATTTATCACAAACCCAACGGGTGGGATAATATTCCGAAAGGACGAAAGATCCCATGCAATGAATCCAGTATGTGGGGAGACTATCACGCGCGTGAGCTGATGTTGTATATCAACCGGGTTGTGAACAACGAACGTTACTATACTTTTTTCAACGGATTGAACATCTAGACGACGAATCGATACGGTCCTTTACTTTGAACATGATTTTTGAATGAGCACTAAACACAAACCTAAATTCAAACGTGTAGCACAACTTAAGACGGCTCATGATTTTCGCGAATACATTAAGACCATCGGCGTTGACCTGCCTTTTGATGATACGCTCGTTTCACCTGATCAGTCCCCTGCAAGGAAGAACTTCACACTGAGGTCTGGCCAGACCATAGGTAATCGGTTCTGCATCCTGCCTATGGAAGGATGGGACGGTACTCCAGACGGAAGACCAAGCGACTATACAAAGCGACGCTGGAAGAATTTTGCTATCAGCGGCGCAAAGTTGTTATGGGGATGTGAGGCGGTAGCGGTGCGTCACGACGGACGCGCGAACCCCAATCAATTGCTGTTGACAAAGACAACTCACGACGAATACAAACGTCTGTTCGACTCGCTTATAAAAGATCACCAGGAAAAGTTCGGCAACACAAACGACCTGCTGGTGGGGCTACAGCTCACGCATTCCGGCCGGTTCTGCAAACCGAGTCACCAGAAGAAGATGGAGCCGCAGATTCTCTATTCTCATCCAATCCTGAACCGGAAGTTTGGTTTGTCCGAAGACTATCCTTTGATGACTGACGATTACATCGATGGATTGATTGAGGAATTCATTCATGCTTCCGTTATGGCGCAAGAGGCCGGCTATCATTTCGTGGACATCAAACACTGTCACGGCTACCTGGGTGATGAGTTTCTTAGCGCACATCGGCGTGAAGGAAAGTATGGAG
>DASVBA010000501.1:0-5291 GCA_036376095.1 Chryseolinea sp. | reverse complement strand
TGAGCTTTTTTCTCCGACGCATCCCAATGGATGTCATCCGATACCGGAGCAACAAAACAAATGTAATTGGATCCCCCTTTGTACTGGCTTGAGAAATATGGCTTCTCGAAATTTTATACCGAACCTTGACCTTGACTTTGAAAGGATCGGTCCCTGCGAATGCTGCACTTGCTGGTATCAAATATTTAATAATGCTCCCATATTAAGTGACGACCTGTACACCATTAATCCAACGTATAATGCATTACATATCTACAGAATTCCATTGGATGAATGGATTTTCATGTTTAAAATCCATGTGCAAGTTTCACAAATAACATTAACGAAGAATTCATTCGGGTTTTTCAAAAGCATCAGAGATCAGAAAGAAGCAACAGGCAGCTTATTTCAACCCATCACAGGAAAAATACCTTCTCCCTTTGTGCAGGAGTCCGGCACACCGGCACCTATCTATGGACTTTTTTATGCAGCTGGAATATCATCCAAAAGTAAATATATCGCCCCTGATGATGTCCCAAGTCAAATACCAGTACCGCAAGTTGATTTTGCGCCGCGCGGACCCGCACCGGGGTTCGGATGGGTTAGTTGTCTCGAGTTGTTTCCCAATGCCTCAAACGTTAGACCTGATTTCTGGGAAGATTAGCTTTATGAAAAGCTACTTAGGTTTCTCACGGTCGACATCAAAAAGCCGATTGCTTAACAAAGTCATGTCATTACCCACCTTTGTATCGAGAATTCTAGCGTAGTGTTGCGTGGTCTTTAAATTTCGATGTCCTAACATCTTGCCAACTGTTTCGATAGGAACGCCATTGCTTAGAGTAACAGTGGTTGCAAAAGTATGCCGTGCAGTATGAAACGTCATCTTCTTATTGATCTCACACGCATCAGCGATTTCCTTTAAATAGCTATTCATTTTCTGATTACTGAGCACTGGAAGTAATCGACCTTGATTCAGACATTGCGGATCATCCTTGTATCGCTCTAGAATTTCAATGGCGGGCCGAAGCAAAGGAATGCGAGTAGTGGTTTCCGTTTTTTGTCTATTCGTCCAGATCCATTTCTTGCAATCAATCCCAACTGTTATTTCTTTACGCGTTAACTTCTTTACATCTGCATATGCTAAACCTGTGTAACAGCTGAAAACAAAGATGTCACGCACTTGACACATTCGCGAAATCGAAAATTGTTTATTGACTATCCGATTTAATTCATCTTGAACCAGGAATGGTTTATCAACCTCTCTTTTGGTCATCTTGAAACCAACAAACGGATCACGTGCAAGCCATCCATTTTTGATTGCGATGCGAACGATCTTCTTAAAATTGGATAAGTATTTTACCGTTGTATTGTGATCACAATGCCTTTCCGTTTTCAACCAAAACTCATAGTCTGCAATGAATTCATAATTGAGTTGCTTTATGTCGATGTCATCAACTTTCAATTTCCAGCGTAAGAAAGATTGGGTGTGCCGGAAAGATGTTTCATATCGCTCGAATGTTAGCGGAGAAAATTCATTGTTCACCAATTCTTTCATCTGGTGGTTGTGCTGAGCAAAAATTTCCATCAGCATCCGAGGCCTCTCAAGCGAAATACCGAACCATTTTGCTTTGATGTTATCGAGCGTTACTTCCTTGCCTTCATTCATCAACTCACGTTGAAGATCAAAAGCTTTCATCTTGAAACCTTCGATGCATTTGTTAACTCGCTTTGCTTCCTCGTTCGTACCTTTTACTTTCTCGTGCTTCCATTCTTCAGGCTTCACATAAATCTTGGTGTTCGTCTCGAACTTTTGATCGCCCATGTAGATACGCATACATACTGGCGCCAAACCTGCCGCTGTTGATCTTCCTTTGCGTGCATAGAACTTCACTGAAATTGTTCTCCGTACCATAGTCACTTTTGTTTTGGTTAAAATGAATTTCTAAGGCACTGAAATCAAGATGTTCAAAATTTGAACCGGTTGAATTTCAATGTGTTTGGTAGGATTTAGTGACACTGAATTACCGCATGGCTTGGTCACTGAATTGTCACCTACAGATCAGCAACTTTTGGTGACAGATGGAAGGCGCTACAAAGAAAAAACCTCGAAACCATAAGGAAATCGAGGTTTTAACTTTCTTTGATTGATACTCTGCAGAGGAGGAGGGATTCGAACCCCCGGAACCTTGCGGTTCAACGGTTTTCAAGACCGCCGCATTCGACCGCTCTGCCACTCCTCTGTGTATTTGCGGTGATTTTGGGAGTGCAAATGTATGCGATTATCGGTTTTTGCCAAAACCAGCGTCAATTCTTTTTATTTCTTGCTTGTGGCAAGCTCTTTTGCAATTAAATGCGTTCGTTGAATCGGAGACACCCATTCACCATTTGACGTCCGGTCTATGTTTTTCGGACAGATCCAATGACGCAAAGTTCTGGAACTGGAATTGTTGCACACGACGGAATTTGGGCTGCCTTCCCACGCTCAATCGCCAAAGAACATGGACCAAGCTACTGGTCTCATTAATCAGGGTTGGTCTGGCTGCAATTCACAGTATTTGCCCCGGATTTTGTTTGATGATGAACGCAAATTTGCTTTCCCCATGTTCATTCTTGGCAATGTAAGTTGCTTTTCAACCCGATCATTCCTAAAGACGTTTTAGATTCCGTAAGATGATGAGTCGTTAGATGATCGATCGTTGTCTTCGTTTGGCAGAGGCGAGGTAATTGTTCACAAAATTTGAAATTGTCTTCAGGGAGATCAGCCCGATTATTTCAAAAATGGTCTGTTCCGTGATTCCTTCCTCTTCGAAAAATTCCAAAATGTGGTCCGGGTAATGATCACTTCCCGAATAATATATGTGCTCAGCCGCTTTCAACAATGTATTAAGCCGTTCGTTTTTAGTCGCGTCGTTCCGGATGATCGCTTGAACATCGTGATCTGACAATCCGGCCTTTTTCAAGAGAAAGGAATGACCTTTTATGCATGATTCGCATTTATTGAGCGAGGAGATCTTTAACTCTATAGCATTTATTTCAAGGTCATTTAAAGCGGACTTTTCCATGATCTGGTTTCCAGACAGATACAAGTACGCGACTGGCACACTTCGCTCAGCCAATTCCTTTATTACCCCTGGTACTATTCCAAAGCTCTCGATCGAGAGGCTGTAAATTGATTCTTTTGTGATGGAGGTGTTCATAGTGCTTTGATTTTTAGACTCTCATGGAATCAGCGTTCCATTCAATGATTTGTTGTTTTATTTCCACCGGCTTTTTCAATCGGGATTCGGGCTGTTGTAAGAACTGCACAAATTCGTCATCACTCGCGAACCGAATTGCCAGAAGTTGCGGTATCGAAAAAGTCTTTTCAACTTCTTCAAGCCGGCGTTGCGTCAGTAAATAGTACCTCAGCCGCAATTCAGCCCGTATTATCCGGTCTTGATTTTTCTTCGCGTAGTCACGAGAGAAAAAGATTGCAAGGTGCAACAGGGGAGAGGCAATCAATAATAGGATGGCACTGAAAGAGAAGTCGAAATACAGATTCACCAGTGCGGCGGGTATCAGTAGCAGGGACAAGGGTACTGCAACGTAATGATACAAGGGATCTACTCTTACGTGATTTGAGAACGACTGTTGTTTCATAGTTTATTAAATTAGTTGATATATCAATTATATGGATAAAAAAATTATTCCAGGTTCTTGATAATTTTTTGAAGACTTGCACGCAGTGTGTCCTGCTCTTTGGCATCCAGCGATTGCAATCCTTTCCTTCGGACATCTTTCACAATTGTCAGCGCCTGGTCGGTGAATTTTCTGCCGGCCGCGGTGAGGTTTAGTTCGTATGACCGCTTGTCGTGCCCCTCGACTTTGTTTACCAGTTTTTTGGCCAGCAACAAATCGAGGATCCGTGTAATGGAAGCCCGGTCTTTATAAAGGGAATTGGCCAGATCTATCTGTGTAATACGGTCAGAGTCGCCTATTTTCTTCAGTACAAGCCATTGGTCCACCGTGATGTCCAGCCCCGCCTGAATAAACCGGATCTGTGAATATCTCCGAATTACCTTGTTGGTTTTTTCAATCAGGTAGAATAGAACATCCTCTAATTTTTGATCATTTGACATAATGTTGATATATCAACGATATACTTCTGTAGTTTGTTTCGCGAGCGGTCACAATTTTTTTCGCTGGTGAGCTATTGGGAAGCTTAGACCGATTGGTGAGCAGATGGTCAGACTGCAACTTGTCATTTCATTGTTTAAGATTTGAAGCAGCCTACTGATTGTATCTAATCAGCGTTGGTTCGGTTGCGAATGCGCCAGTATTTTTTACCCTCAGGTTTTGTTTGAAGCCGAAGACAAATTTGCTGTCTCCATATTCATCTTTGGGGATATAAGTAGCTTTGAGTTCGATGGTTCCAAAGATGAGGTTTTCATTTCGCGTTCGTAATCCTGCACTTAGCCCCCAATATGTATTTTGCTGGTAGTCGCACACCTCACAGTTTATTGAAACCATGTCGATCTGAGCAAAGGGAGCCATGCGAAATCCAAGGATTGCCCGTGGAGTGTAAAGAACGGTTTGAACACTCAACAACAGTCGGCTGTCGGCGACCACGCTATCGGCGCTGAAACCAGGAATATATTTGTTACTCACGTCAAGCCAGTTGGCAACGCTTCGATTGATGATTTGTGTGTATTCTGCAGAAAACAAACCCCTGAATTTGGAACGTTGGACATTCAATGCACGAGTAAAATGCGCTGCGCCACCTTGTATCACGAAGTCTTCGAACTTCTCATGCCGGACATAACCTCCTGATTGAAAAACAAAACGATGAAAACTGCCTCGTTTGTTGGCAACGGTGTATCGGAGTTTGAAAGCTGCATACGGTCTTTCTACCTGGACTTCCCTCACATAACCACCAGTTACGCCAACTGAGATCCCGTAAGGTATATCTTCTGTTCGCCCGAAGCCGAACACGTAGCGGGTCTTGTAAAAATTTTGGTGGTAAAAACTAAACTCGGAAAGATATCCATAGGCGCTATTGTAACGAGGTTCTTCCTGGTCTTCCGTCAAATTGGGAGCATCAACGTAATAACCGTCGAAATAACGGAACGCGAGAAACTGACGACCGCGGGCTGAAGAAGCTTTGTTTATTCCGATGTTATAACCGATCCAGCTGTTAAAGATCTTATACTCATAATCAAGAAAAGTGCTATCCGGCTCGTTGTAAACATTGTCTGAGGACCAGTTCCGACTTACTTCCAGTCCACCCGCAAGCCTCAGGTAAGGCGATACCAACGGTCGGGTTAGTCGTACCA
>DASVBA010000149.1:0-12998 GCA_036376095.1 Chryseolinea sp. | reverse complement strand
ACATTAGGAGAATCCATAAACGCTTCTTTTACTTTAGCGCTTAAGGAGTCGCCGTCAAGATCAACCATCAATACATCGAGCTTGATTTCCTGGTAATCGCGAAAAGGTGCGTCCTGAACGAGTGCCATCACGACCACCAAGGCCAGGGGCATGATAAAAATTAATGCCATTCCACCGGGGTCGCGGACCAGGAGCAGGAACTCTTTGTAAATGGTAGCGAGGATCTTCAATCGCGGATGTTTTTGCCGGTTAGTTTCAAGAATATCTGTTCGAGGTTTCTGCAATCGGGATGGGCTGACATAACGGAATCACGCGTTCCTGCTGTTATCAGTTTTCCCTCGTCGATAATGCTTAAATGTGAGCAAATGCGCTCGGCTTCTTCGAGAACGTGCGATGAATAAATGATCGTTGTGCCCTGGCCTTTAAGTTCTATCAGGAAATCAAGGATCATATTTCGCGATTGGACGTCTACACCCGCGGTCGGTTCATCAAGGATCACAAGCTTTGGCTGATGCAATAATGCGGCGATGAGATTGAGTCTTCTTTTCATACCGCCGCTGAATGTATGGACGTGTTTGCCTCCTTTTTCACTGAGTCCGAAGACATGAAGATACTTTTCTATCTGACTGCGAATCAACGTGGATCGAAGCCCATACATTCTCCCGAAGTAGAACAGGTTTTCGTACGCTGTGAGACTGGGAAACAATGCGATTTCCTGGGGGGCAACTCCGATCTTTTTGCGGAGGGACGCGCCATGTTGAAGCATATCTTCGCCCATAACAGAAACACTTCCGGCGTCAGGCCGCATAAGGCCGCACAGTATCATTACCGTTGTGGATTTACCTGCGCCGTTAGGTCCAAGAAGACCAAATACACTGCCTTCTGGAATTTCTAACGTTAAGCTGGAAACAGCCGGTTTACTGGATTTTAGGTATTGTTTGGTGAGCTGATCAAGGTGAACTACACGTGTACTCATTTTGATTTGCTCACTTCGTATAGTTCAGAGAATATTGCCTGCTCGCGAACGGAACAAGCCTCCAGCATATCTCCCAGTTCTGCAAACGTCTTTGTATCTGACTTCCGGTTCTTACACACCCTGCCGGCATAATAGGCGAAGTCCCTGAGGCTATCGCCGCTTTTTGTAAGCTGTTGCGAGAGACTGAAGAGTTTTTCATTCTGAAGTTTAGCGCCTGCCTGATCCAGAAACGCGGCGTGAATGAAACGGAAGCCGGCACCTCCTGTGCCAATTTCTTCCTGCATCCGGATGACATTGCCCAACCACAATATAGCCTTGCGGTCGCCTAACTTTTCAGGCCACTGACGAAGTCGTTTTGCGAGGTATTTCATTCCTTTTGCACCTACCAACGGCATGGGTATACGTGTCATGTGATCGCTGGTCTGACGGATTCCCTTCCAGATGGCCTGCTCCAGTGAATAATCTCCCGGTAATTTGACGGGGTAATACATCCTTCCGCTCGGTTCCGGCATACCTTTCGCAAACCTTGCCCGTACGAGGTCTTCGTAAGAGATCTCCGTTGTGTATTCCATCACCGGGTCACTTACCAGGTAATTTCCATTCTCCTTTCCGAATACAATGATGTTATGCGCATTAAAGTGAAAACGATAGGCGGCCGGCAAATAATTAAGGTAAAAGACAGACGTAAGCATTCCGACCGGTTGCCCCTTATCGAGCATTTTGTCCAGCTCCAACATCGCCGACTTTGGATTCGAGAATTTTTTGCGTTCGATCTTAATGCCGATGCGATCGGCGAAACGTTTAAAAATTTGCCCTGGCCAGATCCGGTACGCTGTTGCCGGAATGCCGTTGATCCTTATAAAAGGCAGATACGAAAAGAATAGCCCCGACCCAATGCCGAATGCCATCGGTTCATCGAACTCCAGCCCATGGAACCGGAGAAGATTGGAGATCACACCACTTTCACAGTGAGCGGACTGTTTATGAGCGAAATTAACGTTCATTTCTTAAGTCTTTCGATATCGGTAAATTCAAATACAGTGATCCGGAATGTGTAGGCGTACTTTTCCAGCGTTTTTTTACTCAGCCTTTTAAAGAAAAACGGGCGGCAGTGTAATTTAACGACAAGGCTAAGGGTGCCAACATAAGATGCCACCAGGCTGGGGGTCATGATGTTTTTCTTAAGATGATAAAGGAGTGGGCTTGCCTTGCCGTTTAGCACTTTTTCGCGGGCATCCTCGACCTCACTATTCACTACGTCCCACGCTTGCTGCATCGCCACAGTTTCGGGTTCCCAGCCAATGCTGTTTACCTTCACATAATGACCCTTTTCATCCGTGGCATAATACAACTTGGCAAGCTTCCCTTCATTGAGATTTTCCTCGTCCTGAGGTACTTGTTCCTTGTTCATATGATCTGGAAAAGCTAATTGTGATCACCAAAAATATTTTCAAGCGGAGACGGTTTGTCAAACTACCGTCAGCAATGCATAGGCATAGTTAAATCGCGCGCTTTCAGGTATACCCATTAAAAGCGTGTCGCCTGCTTTTAACTTCCCGGAATGGAACAGCTCCTCCAGCATAAGATATGGCGAGGCTGCACCAACATTTCCTACCCAGGACAAATTCGTAAACCATTTTGATGAAGGAATGTTGACCCCCATCGCTTCGAGTTCTTTCACTATGCGCGATGCAAAGTACTGAGACGAAAGATGGGGCAGGAAATAGGTAAGGTTCTCCGCCGGGAAATTCCTCTCCTCCAATGTCTTCTTCATGAACTCGATGCTCTTCTTCACGATGAAGTCACCAAGCAGCTTTGTGTCCTGTTTGATAGCGAATACAGATTGACCGCTCCACTGTTCCTGGTCCATGTCAGACCATCCGATGATGTCACCATTCGTTCCCTTCACAGCGCCGGCGTACATGCAAGTGGGTAATTCGTGCGCATATGAACTCTGTGCGATCCATTCGATCTTCAGCGATATTCCATCGGAATTTGGTTTGGACTCAAGCAATGCTGCTCCCGCCCCATCGGACAACATAAAGCGAAGGAAGTCTTTTTCGAAGGCTATTATTCCATCTCCTTCCAGTCGTTTGATCTTTTCCGCTTCTTCCTTAAAGAACTTGGCCAACATCCATTTTGAGAATCTTTCCGATCCGGTGCACACTGCGTTGTTAGAAGCTCCGGAGAGCACGGAAAGATATCCGAACTTCAAGGCCTGAATACCTGCGCTGCAAGCCCCGGAAGCCGAATTAATTTCCATTGCATGCCCTCCCAGGTCGCCGTGTACCATCGCCGCGTGGGCGGGCAGCAATTGATCAGGACTTGTCGTTCCACAGGACAATATTTCCACCTGGCTAAATTCAAAGTCCTTATCGAACAGCTTTGTAACAGCCTCTTTCGTTAAGCCCGCATTGGTATGCGTCGCGTGACCCTCCTTGTCCAATGCATAATACCGTGTTTTGATCTGGTTGTTCCGCAAAATAAGCGGCTTAGCCTTCGAATTCTGGCCATTTATAAGCCCAAGTATACTCTCGATCTGATCATTGGAAACTGGATCGTTAGGCAAAAAACTCGCTAATCTCGTTATGTACACACTCCTGTTCATCCTCAGCGCTCTGGTTTTGGTCTATTTGGTAATTCAAAAAATTTTAAAGCCCGAAAGTACTTTTTTTCCCGTAAGAATTAAAAACTATTTGAACGGGACTCTTACACCGAAAAAAGTCGATTTTGATCACATTCCTGCGAGGTTTACAACAAAGATAACATGCTTTTCTGCTGAGCCGGTATTGTTTTTTTTTCGCGGTCTATCGGAGCGAATTCTGCCTGTAATAGGATACGTCAGACAGCAATTCTTTACGTTTTACCACCAGAAAAATTTTCGAGGTAAGCCATAACAACGGTGAAAGAACAAATATCGCCGGAAGCAGAAAGTACAGGAAAACATAGACCCTTATTTTACGACCCGTTGAGTATAGCGACCCACCGGAAGCGATGAATCTCGACCAGAATGAAAAGCCTTTTTGTCCTCTCTTTTCCAGCAGGACGAGCCCTGGTTTTACCTCGATGGCCCCATCTTCATTCAATGCCGCTTGCAGCGACTCAAAGTCCCCGCTTTTCAGCGCCTTCGCGATACTTTCTCCAAACACGCTGGCGTGGTCAATATCTGCCTGCGCTACTCCCGCCGGAGGAAAAAACAGGAATGCGTCTTTCTTCCCCGTCAGCATCCAGCGCAGAATCGTTATGAGACTTGAAAGGTTCGCCGACCTGTCCGCCAGAGCAATATGCCCAATGAGAATCGCTTCCGCGTCCTTCAGGCGACGTTTTACTTTTTCCTGTGCTCCAAGCCACATGTTCCGGCATCCGAGAATCGTCACGACATGCTTAGATTTTAGCACCCTTTTTCCTTCTTCGCTTTGCAGAAAGGCTCCTATGGGACGCGAAGGTGATAGGAACCACGGCTGATAACCAATGATGACCAGATCGTAGTCTTCAAAAGCTTTTGGTGATAGATTCTTTAAGGCAAGTGGTTTCTGGTGGAATGTTTCAGGGAATGCATTAAAAAACTGGTAGGCCGTCCATGGAAACGGATACTTCTCAACAGGATGGATCTCTTCAATGTGAATATAATGTCCCGCTTCGAGTAATGGTTTGGTCAGTGAACGTAAGATAGACAACTGTTGGCCGGATTGAGAATAATAAACAACAAGGATTTTCTTCATGAGCTGAAAGAGCTTAACGCAAAATACTATCTTTTTATAAAATAATTCGGCTCAGGATGGACCCTGCCCACCGAACTCGTAATTGAGTTTGAATGATCAGGTGTCAAACTTTTCCGAAGAAATAGGTTTCGACATGTCGTTTGCGCAGGACTCACAGTTTTCTCACCAATACCTGCAACGTCGAACGGGATGATTGTTCCAGCAGCACACCCGGCATCTTACGGTATCGCTCCGAACTTTCTTCATCGTAATTCTTAACAGTGATCAAAGTGAGTCCCGTGTTGTAATACACTTCAAAATTGCGTTGAAGCTTTTCGATCAGCTTTACGACCTTGCTTTCACGGAAGTCGATGCAGAACGAAAAAGATATCGCCGAGTTCTGCATAACATTGATCCTCATGTTTAGTTCGAGCAAGACATTAAAGATTATGCTTAGCTGCTCTTCTGTGACAAACGTGTAGTCCATAACCTTACAGGAAATAAGACATTGATTTTCCTTAAGCACGATAAGGGGCGGCAGATTCTCAATGGTGCATTCATGGATGGTTGTTCCCGGTAGTGTCGGATCATCAAAGTTTTTCACTAACAGTGGAATATTCTTGTTTGCCAAAGGCTTAATGGTCTTCGGATGGATCACCGATGCGCCATAGTAGGTCATTTCAGCGGCCTCCTTGAATGGCAGTTCGGAAAAAACAAGCGCGTCAGGAAATCGTCTGGGATCGGCATTCATCACACCGGGCACATCTTTCCAGATGGTAACGGATTCAGCTTGCAGGGTAGAGGCAAAGATGGCTGCTGAAAAATCCGAACCTTCGCGACCAAGTGTTGTGGTGTATCCGTCTGCCGTCCGACCGATGAATCCTTGTGCGATGATGATGTGATCTGAAAGAATGGATTTCAGCGGCTCAACATTGTCGGCTGTTGTTGACCAATCTATTTTTCCCTCACGGAAAGTATGATCAGTGCGAATGAATGTCCTTGCATCGATCCAATAGCTTGCAACATTTTGCGACAGAAGGAAATGATGAACAATGATTGAAGACAACACTTCTCCCAATGAAACAACCTGGTCGTACACCTGGTCGAAATCGTCGTCCTTGGTCAGTTGATTTTCCAGATCAGAAAAAATAGCATTGACCTCTTTGGTGACTGCAGTGTGATCTTTAAATAATTGATCGATCACCTCGTAATGATAGTTCTTCAGAGAGGAAAGCGTTTGTTCAAATTCCTGGTGTGAAGTGGACAGGTTCATTACCCTTTCCAGCAGGTCGGTGGTTTTACCCATGGCAGACACGATAACCAGGAGGTTATTTGCCTTTTGGGACTTGATGATTGAAGCCACATTGCGGATACCGGCCGCGGTTTTCAGGGATGCTCCGCCAAATTTAAAAACCTTCATTTTAGTTGCACTAAATCGTTTGCGAATTAACTTTGAGGTAATTTAAGCATGCAAAGATCAACCAATAATACCAACACGCCAAGTATTGAATCTTCGAGGATCGCCCATTCGATCGGTACTGCGCTGGACCGTTTTATTAAGAATAACCAATCACAGTTTCAGTATGCTAGTGGGGAGCTTTCTCAACTGCTCCGGGACATTGCACTAGCCTCCAAGGTTGTGAACCGGGAGGTTAATAAGGCCGGTTTGATCGACCTGATGGGAGCCATCGGTTCCCAAAATATGGCAGGCGATGAACAGCAGAAGCTCGACGTTCTGGCAAACATCCGTTTTACCCGCGCACTTATGAAAGGTGGAGAGGTGTGCGCATTGGTTTCAGAAGAGTCAGAAGCGTTCGTTGACCTCAACAATGAAGGACATTATGTGATCGCTATCGATCCCCTGGATGGATCGTCTAACATCGACGTCAACGTTTCTATCGGCACAATTTTTTCCATTTACCGAAGAAAGAGTCCCGCCGGAACTCCCATTCAAACTTCTGATATTCTTCAGAAGGGACGTGAGCAGGTTGCAGCCGGTTATGTATTGTATGGATCTTCAACCATGCTTGTATACACGACCGGTCATGGCGTGAACGGGTTTACGTATGAACCGTCACTTGGTGAGTATTTCCTGTCGCACCCGAACATGAAAATACCTGCAGACGGAAAAATTTACTCCGTTAATGAGGGATCAGCAAATTCATTTTCTCAGCCTGTCAAAGACTACCTTCAGTACTGCAAGGATAAAAACTATACAGCGCGCTACATTGGCTCGCTTGTCGCGGATTTTCACCGCAACCTCTTGAAGGGCGGTATTTATATCTATCCGGCAACAGCCAGGGATCCCAACGGAAAACTTCGGCTAATGTATGAGTGCAACGCCCTTGCCTTCGTGGTAGAACAGGCGGGAGGAAAAGCATCCAATGGTAATGATAGGATATTAGACATCGCCCTGAACGATCTCCACCAGCGCACGGCGTTTTACGTCGGTTCCACGAATATGGTGGAGAAAGCAGAAAGCTTTGTATGACTTACTTCTCTTCAGGAGTGTTATCCTCCTCGGCAGTTTTATCCCCGTCGTCGGATGCTATGAACAGCTCAGGGGCAAACTTCAATATAGAACCATACCATTTCACAAGCTTTTTGATATCGGACACGTAAACGCGATCCTCATCATACTCGGGAAGCACCGATTTCATGAATGCCTTTAGCTCGGAGGCATCCGAATTCATGTCTACACCGAGGTCATCGTTAAAATCCTTGTGGATTTTTTTTAATACATCCTCCAATCCTACAGTACCTTCCTTGGTCGTCGTGTAAATGGAAATTTCGTTAAGCAGCGACAACTTGTGGTTTGTTGTGGCCACCATTTTTGATTTTGCGTCATCCAGGGATTCAAGTATCACACCTGACTTTGTTGGTGCCACGACTTTAAAAAGTCCTCCTTTTCCCGAAATGGTTGCAATCTCCGATAGCGTCATAACTAAATTTTAAAATGCGGACAAAACTAGTGAAAAGTTATAAGTTATGGGTTAGGAGTTATGAGTTGGGGCATGGGTGTGGGTGTGTGTACCGCCTTCGGCAGTTTAGTCAGTGCGTCACTATTCGGTTGCACACACCCTCACACCCTCGCCCACACCCCAACTCATAACCCATAACTCATAACCCATAACTCTACCCGATCACTCCGTCGATCACCGCCAGCAACTCATCCTTCCCTGTTTGTTTAGTTGCCGAGGTAAGAATGAAAGTTGGAACTTCCTCCCACCGCGATAAGATCGTTTTCTCATAATGTTTCAGGTTCTTGTGCAGCTCATTTCGCTTCAGCTTGTCGATCTTTGTGAAGACAAGGGCGAGCGGCAGGTTCTTGCTGCTGGCCCACTGAATGAAATCAAGGTCGACAGCCTGGGGTTCAAGCCTCGCATCAATCAGAATAAACAATCCGGATAAACTTTCCCGTTTGGACAGATACCCTTCTATGATCTTTCCGAATCCTGCTCTTGTGGTTTTGTTCACTTTGGCGTACCCATAGCCAGGAAGGTCTACCAGGTACCATGAGTTATTGATGAGGAAATGATTTATGGTCTGCGTCTTGCCAGGAGTGTTTGAAGTTTTGGCGAGGTGCCTCGAGTTGGTCAACATATTGATCAACGAGGACTTGCCGACGTTGGAGCGCCCGATGAATGCGAACTCAGGACGGCCGTCTTTCGGACACTTGTCTGCGTCGGCATAACTGGATATAAATTCGGCGCTTGTAATTTTCATTGTTAAAGTAATGATTGAAGGCCAAAATACTAAGAATGTAAGAGCCGTGAGGCTTATGGACCAATTTTATAGGGCAAAATTCACGGTTTTTCATATCTTGTGGCTATATTGGACTATATTTTGGTGTACCCTAAAGTGTTAAAATTTTTTAGACAATGACCAGTATCCGAAGAGTACTGATTTTTTCAACTTTGTTTTCGGCGTTTTTCACTCAAGTTTTCGGCCAGCAGGATCCCAAAGAAACGGCCAGGCAGTACATGGAGCAGGCGGAATTGATCATGGCGGAAACGAAAGCTATGGACGATGCGCGTGAACTTATGGTCACTGCAGCTGACCTTGATACCACATTTATCAAAGCCAATTACGAGGCCGGAAGAATGCATCTTGTTACTGTCGGAAAGGATCGTGCAGTGAAGTATCTGCTTCGTGTGTTTCGGCAAGACCCGGCGTATCGTTTCGATATCGAATACTGGATCGGAAGAAGTTATCAATATGGCGAAAACTTTACAAAGGCCCTGGAGTATTACAACATGTACAAGGACAAGCTTGCAAAAAAAGCTAACTATCAGGGAAAGGATAAGATCGACCAGGCTACCATTGACCGCGCGATCTTCGAATGCGAGAATGGCAAAGAGTTCGTGTCGAGACCGGGAAATTTCTCGATCGTAAATATCGGACGCGAGATCAACTCGGAGTTTGAAGATTATGCTCCCGTTTTAAACGAAAATGAAGATGAAATTGTCTTCACGACGCGAAGGCGCGAAGATAACCTGAACGAAAACGTGTTTGACGACAACAAACCGTACGAAGATATATTTACGTCGAAAAAATCCGGCGCTGCATGGGCTTACGCAAAGAACGTGGGTCCCGTAGTAAACAATCCGTATCACGATTCAAACGTTGCTCTTTCTGCCGATGGTAATACGTTGTTCCTCTTTAAGGATGAAGGGGGTGGTGACATCTTCTATACCGAGCGCGCACCCGGCGGAGAGTTTGGTCCCCCTGTGCCAATGCCCGGTATAATCAATTCAAGTTTCGAGGAAAAATCTGTTACAATATCGAGGGACGAGAAAACATTGTATTTCTCAAGCAATAGGCCCGGTGGTTTTGGCGGCCTTGATATTTACAGGGCAACAAAAGATTCAAAAGGGGAGTGGACCAACGTAAGAAATCTCGGCCCTAACGTCAACACTGACATGGATGACGATGGTCCTTTTATCGACTACGATGGAGTAACACTTTATTTTAGCAGCAAGGGAAGAAAGGGAATGGGCGGTTTTGACGTATTCAAGACCGCTGTTGATCTGAAAACCAACGAATGGAGTGAGCCTGTGAATCTCGGGTATCCCATCAACACCCCTGACGACGACATCTATATCGTGTTTTCTAAAGATGGAAAGCGAGCATATTATTCTTCTGTGCGGGAAGATGGGATGGGCTACACCGACATTTACATGATCACCATACCCGAAGGCATCAAGAACATCGATCCGGTTGCTACAAAACCTCCTATCGACATACGTCCGGACACAACGGCTACGGTAACGGTACCTGATACCAATGTGACACCGATCGTGACACCGCCAAAAAAGGATCTCAAAGCGCTGAAGTATATCGTGACCGTTGTGGATGCCGGTGACAAGTCGCCCGTGGATGCGAAGATCAGGCTGCAGGGTTCCAGGGACAACGTGATCGTACCTATGGAGTCTCAGGGCGCTGGCGTCTATCAGTTTTCGATCACCAATGCCCAGTCAAAAGATTACCGGCTTTCTGTTGAAGCCTCGGGTTATGTTTTTGTGAATCAAACGTTCAAGCTGGATGGTGCTTCGACCGAAGAACGAACGGTTAATCGAACGGTTGAGCTTAGGAAGATCGCCGTTGGAGTGAGTTCAATTCTAAGGAACATATATTTTGATTTCGACAAAGCGAGCTTAAAGACGGAGTCATACACCGAGTTGAATAAGCTTGAAGCTATGTTAGCGCAAAACGGAAACATCACCGTGGAGATCGCTGGCCATACAGACGCCGTTGGAACAAAAGAATACAACCAATATCTCTCGCTTAAGAGAGCACAAGCGGTAAAGGATTACCTGACCAAAAAAGGCATCGACGCAAGGCGTGTCAAGCCCGTAGGCTATGGCAAATCAAAACCCCTGGCCAGCAACGACGATGAATCAGGCGGACGTGAACTGAATCGTCGTGTTGAGTTTAAAGTCCTTCAGAACTAGTTTCTTGATCCGTCATCCTGAGCTGTGGTGAGGACAATGATAGTGCGTTGTTTCACTTCGAATTGTCAATGCCTCTTCGACGCATGTCCCCTAGAATGATAGCGCATAGGGCGGATGGAGATCCTTCGCTGTGCACAAACTTCGTATGTAGGCTTACTATCCGAGTTAAAGATAAAACTTGTTCTTCGTGCTGACCACAGCTCAGGATGACGGTTGAAAAACAGATTCTCATATTCTCATCTTCCATCAGAAATTTCTTTCGTAAAGGCAAACCTTCTACCTTCGCCACGGTTTAGATTATATCCGCATTCATGGCAGTTGTTCCTTACAGTAGCGAAAACACCTCGAAAAAAGAGCAGGTAGCGAAGATGTTTAACAACATCAGTCGCCGCTACGACTTCCTTAACCACTTTCTAAGCCTCGGTATTGACAGAGGATGGAGGAAAAAGGCGATAAACCTTCTTCGTCCGCTTGCGCCCAGGAACATCCTCGATGTGGCTACCGGCACAGGCGACTTCGCCCTTCAGGCCCTGGTCCTTAAGCCCGAAAAAATCATCGGTGTAGATATTTCCGAGGGCATGCTGGACGTTGGTAGGAAGAAGGTACTGGAAAGAGGGCTGCAACAGGTTGTGGAGCTTCGAAACGGCGATTCTGAGGATCTGCCGTTTGAAACAAACAGTTTTGATGCCGTCACCGTAGGTTTTGGTGTCCGGAATTTTGAGAACCTTGAACGCGGCCTAAGCGAGATCTACCGTGTGTTAAAGCCCGGTGGCATGGCCGTTATATTAGAGTTCTCAAAGCCCAGGACTGCCCCCTTCAAACAGCTGTATCACTTTTATTTTAAGTTCATTTTACCTAAAATAGGAAGAATTGTATCGAGCGATAAGGCAGCTTATACATATTTGCCGGAGTCAGTCGAAGCCTTTCCCGACGGAGAGGATTTTCTGCACATCTTGCAACATGTCGGATTTAAGAACACTCAATGCAGGACACTAACATTTTGTATAAGTTCCATATACATAGGCTCAAAATAATCCTCACCCTTTGCCTTATCGCTACCGTGGTTGTTTGTGAAGCGCAACGGACGACGCGTTGGGTGCAGCGCAATAATCCGAACTATGACGATAAGAAACTCACTTATGGTTTTTTGATCGCCTTGCACACAGCAAACTACCAGGTCAATTACGCCGACCAATTTATAACTCAACAGTTCGATACGGTGCATTCGGTTAACCCGATGTGGACGTCTGGGTTTTCCCTCGGTTTTATCGTCAACTTTAGAATCAATGATCAAGTCGACTTGCGACTTACGCCGCAGGTCGCTTTTTACGAACAAAAGGTGCGGTATCAGTATACGGATGATACCTTTACCGATGCTACAGTGGAAAGTACAATGATCGAGACCCCGATTCTTCTGAAATACAAGTCGGAACGCCGTGGAAATATTCGCATGTATATGATCGGTGGCGTTAAACCGGCATTTGAAGCCTCCGGCAAGAAAGAACAAACCAAAGAAGAACTCGAGCTCAAAGGAACAAACCTCAGCATCGAGGCTGGATTTGGATTTGATCTATATTATCCGTTGTTCAAATTTTCTCCTGAAATCAGATTCTCACGGGGCCTTATCGATATCTTAGGAAATACAAAAAATGAATTCGGCCAACCGTTGACACGGGTTAGCACCAACACTATTACGGTTTATTTTCTCTTCCAGTAATATGAGCAAGCGCATTGTATTAATAACAGGAGCCACCGCTGGTATCGGTGAGGCTACTGCCAGACTTTTGGCAAAGAATGATTTCAAACTTATTCTGTGCGGCCGCCGGCAGGAGAGGCTGAACGCACTTCAGTCCGAGCTTGCCAAACTTACAGACGTGACCACTTTGTCCTTCGAAGTGAGAAATCAGGTGGAAGTGGAGCGCGCGATAGCTTCGTTGCCGGCGGAATGGAAAAAAGTAGACGTTCTCATCAATAACGCAGGAAACGCTCACGGCTTTGATCCGATCCAAACCGGAAAGCTGGAGGACTGGGACGCCATGATGGATATCAATGTGAAGGGCCTCTTATACGTATCGCGGGAGATCATTCCGGGTATGACGGAACGTCAATCGGGACATATCATTAACCTGGGGTCTATTGCCGGCAAAGAAGTTTATCCGAATGGCAATGTGTACTGCGCAAGCAAGTTTGCAGTGGGTGCACTAACGCGTGGCATGCGAATGGACCTGAATCCGTATGGAATCAAAGTCACGTCCATCAACCCCGGTCTTGTTGAGACCGAGTTTGCGCTGGTGAGATTTAAAGGAGATAAAGACAAGGCTTCTAATGTCTATAAGGGACTGAAGCCGCTCCTCGCGGAAGACATAG
>DASVBA010000499.1:0-6423 GCA_036376095.1 Chryseolinea sp. | reverse complement strand
GGAGGAAACGGAGACAAAACTGGGCGGAGTCGAAACGTTCGGGGACGCACAGAAATGTGCTGCCCTCTTCCGGCGGTTCGCTGACGAGATTATGGGCATCGTAGTTGTACTACCCAATTTTGGCGATGAAAAAGGGGTTGCTGAAACCGTAAAGCTTGCGGGACTCAATGTGCCAGTGCTCGTTCAGGCTTATCCCGATGAATTGAATAAGATGGACGTAGCTCGCCGCCGCGATGCATGGTGCGGAAAAATTTCAGTTTGCAATAATTTTTATCAGTATGGAATTAAATATACCCTCACTACGAAACATGTAGTTCATCCTGCTGACACGACTTTTATCGATGACTTAAAGAACTTTGCGGCTACCTGTAGAGTTGTGAAAGGTTTGCGCACAGTGCGGATCGGCGCCGTTGGAGCAAGACCTGGTGCTTTTAATACCGTTCGATACAGCGAAAAAATTTTACAGCGAAACGGCATCTCCGTGGTTACGGTCGACTTGTCACAAATTCTCGGTCACGCAAATCGTCTCGCCGCTCATGACCAAAGCGTAAAAGATCGTATTGAAGCAGTCAAGTCTTATACATCCACAGGTCGGACCCCCGACGACAAACTATTACAGATCGCAAAATTGGATGTAGCGCTCAATTCTTTTATGGAGGAACATGCCCTCGATGCAACAGCGATCCAATGCTGGACGTCACTGCAGCAAAATTACGGCTGCAATGTGTGCACCAGTATGAGCATGATGAGTGAAAATATGCTTCCCAGTGCCTGTGAAGTGGATGTTACCGGTACACTAAGCATGTATGCGATGCAGCTTGCTTCAGGCTCACCAAGCGCCTTGGTGGACTGGAACAATAACTACTCCGACGATGAAGAAAAGGTGGTGCTGTTCCATTGCGGCAATTGGGCAAAGGCATTTCTGCCTGATATCGAGATAGCGACAGCGCCTATAATTGGCACCACGGTCGGAGAGGAGAACACTTTCGGCGCCCTGGCCGGACGGACTCCAGCCTCACCGTTAACCTACGGAAGAATTAGCACCGATGACCCCAGCGGTATCATGAAGGCGTATGTCGGAGAAGGGATGTTGACGGATGATCCCCTCAACACGTTCGGTACGCGGGCGGTCGCACAAATTTCAGATCTGCAAAAGCTGATGCATTTTGTTTGTAGAAATGGCTTTGAACATCATGTCGTCATGAATGCCTCGAAGACGGCGGGAATTTTGAAAGAAGCGATGGGCAATTACATGGGATGGGAAGTGCACCTTTTTTGATTTATAAGTTATGCGTAACCGATGAAGCGCTTCGCAGAGTCGGGAGTTATGAAGTGGGGTGTGGGTGTGTTGAGTAGTAAACAATTATTCAATTAAAAATGCCAGATCAGAATCTAGCCAAAAAGTCGGTTGAATACCGCAAGAATATCGTCAGGTATATCTATCACGCTAACGCGGGTCACACCGGTGGAAGCCTTTCATGCATCGATATTCTGAATGTACTATATAATCATGTTATGAACATAGACCCGGACAACTTTGAGTCGCCCGATCGTGACCGCTATATTCAAAGCAAGGGTCATTCTGTCGAGGCGCTTTTTGTTGTGCTGGCTGACAAAGGTTTTTTTCCTGTATCAGACCTTGAGACGTTATGTAAATACAAGTCTCATTACATCGGCCACCCCACACGAAAAGTAAAAGGAGTTGAGCATAATACGGGTGCATTGGGGCATGGGCTGCCAATAAGCGTGGGTACGGCTATCGGTGGCAAAATGGACGGAAGAAGTTTTCGTGTGTTCACGCTCCTGGGCGATGGCGAATTGCCAGAAGGTTCAAATTGGGAGGCCGCACTTACGGCTGCGCATTATGGCCTTGATAACCTCTGCGCGATCATCGACCATAACAAATTGCAGATCACTGGAAGAACGGCCGACGTCTGCAACACAGATCCTATTGACGCAAAATTTGAAAGTTTTGGGTGGGCCGTCCGTTGCGTGGATGGTCATGATCTCGATGCATTGAAAGATTGCTTTGGGGCACTTCCATTTGTGAAAGGCAAGCCCAGCCTGATCATAGCAAATACGGTAAAAGGAAAAGGAATCAGCTTCATGGAAAACCAGTTGAAATGGCATCATGGTGTTCCGGATGAAAAACAATATAAGGAGGCGCTGACAGAACTGGACTTTGCAACCTCCACGGTACCGGATGATTTTGAACCTTAAGAATCGTAAAGACAAAGTTTAAATCAAGAATTGTGAGTGCACTCATCGAACAAGGATCAGGTGTCGCGACTGGCAGAGCAAATCTCGACGTGTTCTCAACTACACTTCAGGAGTTGGCGGAAAGCGATAAGGCCATTGTCGTTGTCACCAGCGATTCGCGTGGGTCAGGAAAGCTTACTCCGTTTGGCCAAAAGTTTCCCAGACAAATTGTTGAGATCGGAATTGCGGAACAAAACCTGGTGGGGGTAGCTGCGGGGCTCGCGTCAACTGGTAAGAAGGTGTTTGCGGTTTCTCCCGCTTGTTTTCTCACAGCCCGGGCATTGGAACAAATCAAGAATGATGTTGCCTATTCCGACAATGCCGTCAAACTCATCGGCATCAGTGCGGGCGTCAGCTACGGGGCCTTGGGAACAACGCATCACAGTCTCCACGACTTTGCAGTGCTGCGCGCGATTAACAATCTTGTCATAGTAGCGCCGGCTGACAACTTCGAAACAGAACAAGCCATTCGAAAGGCAGCAGTGTTCAACCATCCGATCTATCTGCGGTTTGGGAAAAAGCCCATGCCACATTTGAAATCTCCAGGTGGCAGCGATTTTGAATTTGGCAAAGGACGGGTTGTTAGAAATGGGGTTGACGTCGCGTTCATTGCAACGGGTGAAACCGTTTATCCCTCATTGATGGCCGCTGAAAAACTTGCTGCGCAAAAGATTCAGGCTACGGTGGTCAGTATGCATACAGTGAAGCCGTTGGATTACGAGTTACTTGCTTCAGTTGCTTCTTCCGGAAAAGCAATCATCACGGTGGAGGAGCATATGATCAACGGAGGGTTGGGTGAAGCATGTGCGTCGTTTTTATTACAAAACGGCTACAGAAATCCCTTTAAGATCGTTGGCATACCCGATGAGTATACAGTGACGGGATCGCAAAATGAAATCTTCGAACACTACGGGTTGACTGAAAATGGTTTGACAGACACGGCTGTAAAGCTGTTACAAAATACAAACGCTAAAGGATCGCGGGTCAGACGCTAAACGACATGACTAGAACCATTATACAAATTTTCCTTGTTTGTTTGTTGGTTGGTTTTTGCTTCAACAGTTGCAATAACAGTCCGACATCAGGAGATAGCAAAAAGAAAGTAGCTATTGTGGTCTCAACGCTCAATAATCCCTGGTTTGTGTTCCTGGCCGAGACGGCGGCAGCACAAGTTCGAGACCTTGGGTATGAGTCGAAGATCTTTGACTCTCAAAACAATACAGCTCTAGAGACCGAACATTTCGAAAATGCGCTTGCATCGGGATACAACGCCATACTCTTTAACCCGACGGATGCAGATGGTTCGGTAGCCAACGTACGAAGAGCAAAGGATGCCAATGTACCCGTGTTCTGCATGGATCGTGAAGTCAACACAACTGATGGCGCGACGTCTCAGATTCTTTCCGACAATTATTCCGGTTGTGTAGCGCTCGGCAAATATTTCGTGCAATCTCTTCGGAAGAAGGGCAAATACGTTGAGCTCCTGGGCCTGGTGAACGACAATAACACTTGGAACCGGTCTAAGGGATTCCATAGTGTCGTTGACAACTATCCTGAACTTAAGATGGTAGCACAGCAAAGCGCTGACTTCGACCGGAATAAAGCAATGGAAGTGTTGGAATCCATTTTACAGGCACATCCCGACATTGATGCTGTTTTTTGTGGTAATGATGCAATGGCGAGCGGAGCCTATCAGGCTCTGACAGCGGCGGGTAAGACGAATGTAAAAGTGTTTGGCTTTGATGGAGCAGAGGATGTGATTGAAGCTATCCGCAGCGGAAAGATAGAAGCAACAGGAATGCAGTTCCCGCAGCTTATTGCGGAACACGCGGCAATTTTTGCGGATGAGTATTTTAAAGGAAAACGTGATTTTGCAACGAAGATGCCGGTAGCTGTAGAGTTGGTTACGAAAAAGAATGTGGACAACTATCTCGCGTACGGAAAAAAAGAGGAAGTACAGGCGCAACCCTAAAAACTGTGGATGAAAATATCATTCAAAAGAGCCAGATGCGTAACAAAGTGATCAAATACTTTTTGCTAATCGTGCTGATTGCTTTTCTGGGCTACAAGTCTGTGTATTTCCGGAAGCTGGACGACGTGAAAGCCGCGTCATCCTCAAAGGCTTTTAACGCCACCACCTTTGCCCGGAATTTTTACGACAACAAATTGCTCCTGCGTGCAGATAGCGCCGTCGATCTAGGTGCGTTAATTTCTTTGCTGCGAAGTGAGCCCGGGCAGGCGTTCAACAAGTATTCAAATGCTTTGGCCATCGGCAACATCCGATATTTTCTCGTAAGGGGCGAGGGAAGAATTACTTCAATCGGTGATTACGCAACGGCCATTGAGTTGGCTGGTCAGTCCGTAAAGACCAACATCAACATTGCAACCGAATTTGTTTACGGAAATGCAATCAGGGATGCTTCCGGTCTCCTCAAATTGAATGATTTCAGTAACACAGCTGACTTCAACAGCATTTCAGAGAATATCAATAGCATCGTCAGAAACGAAGTTCTGCCGGGGTTTGTCGCGAAATCAAAGCCGGGCATTGGAGTAAAGTTCGCAGGAGCTATTGAATTGAATGAAAAGTATTTAGCTATCGACTCCATAGAAGTTATACCAATTCGGATATCCGTTTTGGATTGATCGATACTATAAAAGAACAAGTATTTTATAAGTCACTCATCGTGCTTGCGGTAGAAAATATTACGAAAAGATTTTCCGGAGTCATTGCGTTGAACAATGTCTCCATGGAATTTCACGCGGGAAAGGTAAATGCAATTCTCGGAGAAAATGGCGCCGGGAAATCCACGTTAATGAAGATCCTCTCGGGCGTTTATAGTGACTATGAAGGTAGAATACTTTACAAGAATAATCCGGTAACATTTGCCAGCGTTCGTGAAGCTCAGGATCGTGGAATTGCTATTATTCACCAGGAGCTTAATTTAATCCCTTATCTGACTATTCAGGAGAATATCTTTTTAGGCAGGGAGATTGTAAATGCGTTGGGCCTTCTGAATAAAAAGGCCATGAAAGCAAAAACCGTTGTGCTTCTTCAGCGATTGGAACTGAATCTCGATCCTGACACGCTGGTGTTGGATTTAAAGGTCGGCCAGCAGCAGTTGATAGAGATTGCAAAAGCGTTGTTGAATGAGTCGGATGTTATAATTATGGACGAGCCGACATCCGCCATCAGCGACAAAGAATCCGAAATACTCTTTGGTATCATGCACGAGCTGAAAAAGCAGAACAAAACTATTGTATATATCTCTCATAAGCTGGATGAATTGTTCAGGATCGCGGATCGGTACATTGTGATGCGCGACGGATGTTTAATTGAAAGTGGTGACTTCCAAAGGATCAACCGCGACGACCTGATTCAGAAAATGGTGGGAAGGAAGATCAATCTGATTCAAAAGCATGGCGTTTCCGGCTCCCAAAAAGAAGAAGTGCTTCGCGTCGATAACTTGTGCCTGAAACATGAGGAAAGGAGCACAGTAAACGTATTGAAGAACATTTCTTTTCGATTGTCAGTCGGCGAGATTGTCGGTCTTTTTGGGTTGATGGGTGCAGGTCGAACGGAGCTCATGGAAACACTTTTTGGATTGCATCCTAAACGAAGCTCAGGAGCAATTTATGTGCAAGGAAAGCTGAGCACATTTCGTTCACCTTCGGATGCCATCAAAGCCGGAATAGCCTTGGTACCCGAAGACCGAAAAAAGGATGGCCTGGTCTTAGGCCTTGACGTTCGTACCAACATATGCCTGGCCAGCCTTGAGGAAATGGAACAGGGTTTTTGGCTTACCAACAACAGGGAGAGCACACTCGCACAAAAATACATCGGTGAACTCAGTATAAAGACTTCGTCTGAGAAGCAGTCGGCAAAGAACCTTAGCGGGGGGAATCAACAGAAGATTGTCATTGCCAAGTGGCTGGCCAAAGAGCCAAAAATCCTTTTGCTGGACGAGCCGACGAGGGGAGTTGATGTCGGTGCAAAAAATGAGATTTACAAATTGATCGTGGAGCTTTCAAAAGCCGGAATGGCAATAATTATGGTATCATCAGAATTACCGGAAATATTTGCCGTATCGGACAGGGTATTGGTTATGTCTGAAGGGAGTTTGACAGCTGAAATACCAATTGATCAAGCGTCGGAGCATAATATTT
>DASVBA010000493.1:0-4328 GCA_036376095.1 Chryseolinea sp. | reverse complement strand
ATTGCGAGACCATATAAGATGACAAATGCGATCAAGGCATTGACCACCAGCGCGACGGAATGATAGTCGATGGTTCGGAGCCGCGGGATTTTGCTCAGTTGATAATGGAACAAGTCAAGCGAGGTGAATACTATCAATGGAACAAGCAGGTACGAGATTTTGCCGATGCGCTTGTGCAGGCCGTTGTTTTTTGTGCGTATCAGATATGCCTGTGAAATCAACATGATGCACCAAAGCGTGAGCGTGATACCATGAAGGTGCATGCGGTAATTTGGTTGTTCAGAAATTCTCGTGATGTAGGTCATCCAAAAGGCAGCGATGACAAGGAGGAAGAAAACAATAAAGTAAAAATAGCTTTGTTGGGTTAATGTTTTTTCGAGTTTCATTTTTGACGGATTGTAACCAGGTTGATACTGAAAAGCACTGGAAGATTCAGAGACGATATCACAATTTGGGTTCGAGTTTTGTTTTCAGAGATTGATTCTGAAGCCAGTTCAGCACTCTATCTCGCTCACGTTTGTTTTTTTCTTGCATTTCTGCCTGGATCTTTTTGAACCGTTCTTCATGTCTAATAGACTCAAACATTGGGTCGTCTTTGATAAGGTTGGCAATAAACGCTGGAATGAATTTTCGTTCGTTAACCTTGTCCAGATATCGATATGCTTTCTCTTTATCGCCAAGAAACGCGTATATGCCTGCCATATCATACACGCTAAATCCTTCTCTTGCCGTAGTCATGTCCTCGCGAATACTTTTTTCGGCAAAGGCAATGAATAAATTAAAATGCTTCATGGCCGATTTTTTGTCTCCCAACATCCAATACAGGTGACCGATCCGGTTCGCCTGGTTTACTGGAATATCCAACACGGCAATCGCTGTTTTCCACCTTAGTCTTTCCTTAAGAGCTTCCTCATACCGGCCGAGCAAAGTAAGGGCCCACGCCTTGTTGTCGGATGCAAAGAATGCTGTGGTGTCAAGCCGTTCCGCGTCACTGGCAAGCTTAAGGGCTTCTTCGTAATTTCCATCGGCGCGTGCGTACCATGACAGGGATGAATAAAGTAATGTAGAGTCGCCATCAAGGCGGGCGGCGGTAGAATAGTATTCTCTTGTTTTGTGGTACAACCCCAGAAACTCAAACGCTAATCCTGCATACCTTAGATTTTCGGCGAGCTCAAGTCCACGACCCAGCTGTATGGCCTTTTCCATCAATGGAAGGCCCTGGACGAAGTCGTCTTTGAAATTCGTGTAAATCTGTCCCAGCGCCATCATAGCGTCGACGTAATTGGGGTTGATCTGAAGAGCCTTGTTGAACAGGTCTACTGCTTTGTCGTCGTCACCGATTTGATGGTAATAGAGTCCCTGTATAAAATAGGCTTCATCAATGTTTTTATCAAGGCTAAGCGCTTTATCCGCAAGGTTTTTGGCAGAATCGAGCATCTTTTTTTCCACAAATGCCGCCCTGTCTCCTGTATAATATAATGCAACTCCAAGGCCGGTGTACGCTCTCGCAAATTTAGGATCGGCCTCGATGGCCTTGTTAAAAAGGTCGATGGCCTTATGCGCATGAGGTATTCCTTTCACCAAACCTGCAACCCGATAGTTCATCAGCTCACTCTTTGCCTTCAGATAGAAGTCGTAAGCATTCAGCTCGACAACCTCCTGGCTTTCGATATTTTTTCGCTCCGACGCAGTGAGAACCACCCTCAAAGCATCAGTGACTTCACGCGAGATATCTGAGTACATCTGAAAAATATCCGTCATCTCCTTGTCGTATTCATTGGTCCAGATGTGAAAACCAGTTTCGGGTTGAATAAGCTGCACGGAGATCCGAAACTTGTTTCCTGATTTCATCACACTTCCTTCCAACAGGTAAGAAACACCCAATTCTGCCGCGATCGTTTTGCTGTTCTTATCACGAGATTTGTATTGTTCAACGGAAGTATGCGACATCACCTTGAGCTCGCCCACCTTGGCCAGGTTGTTGATCACCTCTTCCGTCATTCCATCCGAAAAATACTCATCGTTGTTGTCGGGACCGATGGTTTTGAAGGGCAATACAGCGATGGATTTTTCTCCATCGGCCGACACACCA
Source organism: Chryseolinea sp. (assembly GCA_036376095.1). Classification (GTDB taxonomy): domain Bacteria; phylum Bacteroidota; class Bacteroidia; order Cytophagales; family Cyclobacteriaceae; genus Chryseolinea. Next base: position 2,236 of record DASVBA010000493.1, on the reverse strand, counting down.
TTTATTCGGGCGGAGGAATATTGAAAGATCGAGTAGGCAACAACCGAAAGCACTGCCGTAAGCAGCGCGATTATAACGTTTCGCTTGGTGCGTATACTCGTACCGTTCCTGGCAGCAGAAGGTGTTGTCAAAACTGTCGGTTCCTGATTCAGATTCGGCTTCGGATTATTTCTTATTCCGGTAACAATCTCCTTCACAGCATTAGCGACTTTGTTGGTCTGATCGCGATAATAAGTGCGATTGATATTTGTGGCTTTATCGTCGTTAGGTCTTAAGGGGCGGTTTACTCCGGCTGATTTGTAAATAAATTCCACTCCACGGAGAACGCCCCCCAATTCGCCTTCGAGTAATTGCCTGTCTTCCAGATCAAGATCGTGAATCCTGATTGGAAGGATCCTGCTGGCGACGTTGCCATTTTTTAGCTTAATATCTCTGCCAAGGGAATCGGCGCGATCCGTGACCATCTTGTTGAATGTCAGGAACTCATGCTGCCACGCGTAACTTTTAGGGTCGCAATAAGTCTGAGAGATGATCGGTATGAATATGAGGCACTTTAACTTGTCCTGAAGACTCTTGTTTACGTCGTGAGTTTCCAGCAGGCCATCATGAGGATTTTCATCGAAGTAAATGGAGACATCCTCTTTAAAAGTTGACTCAAGTTCTGTCTTAAGAGCGGCGACAAATTCCGAAACCCAATGCTCACCTTTGTTATCCTTGTGACGGTAACTAATGAAGATGTCGTATTCGTAGCCGGCAACTAATGAGGGCATATTTCAAATATATATAAAAAGAAAGTTCCCCAGGTGGCCGAAATTAGAATAGAACTGAGTGATCATGTAAATTAAATCCACGCCATCCGCCTTATGAATTACCCAGTATTCATTGACCGCGGAAAAAAGGACGGTGTTGATGAATACTACCTGAACTGCAAGCGCTCACCTAACTTGAGTACCTTATAGGGTTGCTTAACGCGGTTTGCCTCTAGTTCAAAGTAATGCGGGTCGGCGGTATTAAATTCAAACATATGATAGTGGTGAGGAATCACCAGACGCACGTCCAGCGCATGACCGAGCTCAGCCGCTTCACGTGCGTTGAGGTTGCCAGCGACTCCGCGCGCGGGATCGTTTCCGTTGATGGGCAGGAACGCTATGTCGATCTTAAATGGATCCAGGATGTCAACGATGTTATCGTACAACAAGGTGTCGCCGCTGTGGTAGATCACCCATTTTCCAAACTCCACGACAAACCCCATGAATTTACACCGGCCCTGGTCGTCGCGTTCGATCTTATTGTGAGCAGCAGGCACTCCGTTATATGTAAATCCCTTGAGCGTTAATTTTTCACCGTCGTTCAATCCGATAGGAAAATCTGCCTGACATTTGAGGCGGTCGCAGACAAAAGCCCTGTTCGCTTCCGGGATAATAAATGAGATGCCGGGATTTGCGTCGATTATGGGATTTAATGTTTCTGCGTCCAGGTGATCGGTGTGATTGTGACTGGAGCTCACGATATCAATACCATTCAACATAGCAGGAGCTATGACCAACTCGCTCATGCGCACGTGCGGCTTATCGGTGCCGTCATATTTTTTTGTGAGCGTGTCTGAAAGGTAAGGATCAAAAAGAATCAGGGCTCCATCCCATTGGATAAGAAAACCGCTTTGCCCTAGCCACCAGATGTCAAAATGATCTTTTCCAGCTTTTGATTTTGCATCCTGGATCTGGCCCTGTAGTTCGTTGCCACTGGAAAACGCCGGAATTAGTTTATGCCCTGACATGCTATAATGACTGTCGAACTTTTTTAGCTCCCTGCACCATGTTAGTCAGTTTTAGTTTGGATGCCCAGCGGGCAGTCTGGCTCAAGCCGCAATCAGGAGCCACTGCCAGTTTTTCGGCGGGGACGTATGTCAGGCATTTTTTTATTCTTGTCACGACATCGTCAACCGTTTCTATATAATAATTCTTAACGTCAATGATCCCCACTGCGACGTCCATTTTTTGAGCGAACTCTTTCAACAATTCAACCTCGGAGAATTCGCGGTTAGCCATTTCGACATGAACTTCGTCGATCTTAAGATCAAGGAAGTCGGGTAACATCGGTGCAATGCTCCGGTATCCAACAGGCCGTCCCTTAAAATTGCCAAAGCAGAGGTGGGTGGAAAGTCTGCACTTGCCGTAAATAGAACTTACGGTGCGGTTGAATATATCAACAAAACGTTTTGTGTCTTCCTTGTATG
>DASVBA010000488.1:0-5129 GCA_036376095.1 Chryseolinea sp. | reverse complement strand
AATGGATGTTGATGAATGTCCTACGCCAAAAGTATCATACTCGCTTTCTTTCCTTTTCGGGAAGCCGGAAAGCCCGCCATATAATCGGTTCGTATGGAACTCGTCTTTTCTACCTGTGAGGATTTTATGTCCATAGGCCTGGTGACCGACATCCCAGACGAGTTGATCATAGGGGGTCTTAAAAACGTAGTGCAGGGCCACGGTTAACTCAACGACGCCAAGACTCGCGCCGAAATGGCCACCATAAACCGACACATTGTCGATAATGAACTGTCGAAGCTCGTCGCAAAGCTGCACGAGCTGGGCCTGATCCAGCTTCTTGATGTCATCAGGGCTGTTGATTTCCGCCAATAGTTTTCCCGGGGTGATCAGCATCTTACTTTTTGATACATTAACAAGGAGTTGAAGGTAAGTGTTCTAAACCGCTTTTCAACCCCAAATAAGCACCAAAGGTAGTTATTTCCGGGATGTCCGTTTTTTTTTGCGGATTATAAATAAATTTGTGCCCCATGACTACGTCGCAGGAGAATTTTGAGGTAAAACTACCGCTATTTGAAGGTCCATTCGACCTTTTGCTATTTTTCATTGAGCGCGATGAGCTCGACATCTACGACATCCCCATCTCAAAGATCACAAGCGATTTCCTGGACTATATTCATCAGATGGAGGAGCTCAACATGGAGCTGGCCAGCGAGTTTATCCTGGTTGCAGCCACCCTGATGCGGATCAAATCCAAGATGTTACTGCCAAGGCCACAATTGGATGAGCAAGGCAATGAGATCGACCCCCGCGAGGAGCTGGTAAGACACCTGCTGGAATACAAAAAATACAAATCGGTTATCGACTCTTTCCACAAGATTGAGGAAGTCGAGCTGATGAAGGAAAAGCGCGGCAACCTGATGAAGGAGCTGAAGGTGCTTGCGGAAAGCACTAATGTTGAAGCGGAACTTCAGGATGTTACTATCTATAAACTGATGACGGTATTTGAAAAGATACTGAAGCGTCAGGAAGCGGAAAGGAACAAACCTGTTCACCAGGTCATTCAATATCCTTACACCGTCGAAGGACAAAAGAAGTTTCTTCTTGATGAACTCTCGAAGAGGCAAAGACTTTCATTTACCGACCTGGTTCAGGAATATCCCACACGCATCGGGGTTATATTCAATTTTCTGGCTATCCTCGAGATGTTAGCCCTACAGTTGCTAACGATTCAGATCGGCGAAGGCTTTGGCAATTTCTGGATTGGTAAGGCGGAGCCGAAGGAAGCTATTTTGTAAGGCCGTTAATCGTTATCCGTTAATCGTTATCGGTTAATCGTTAATCGCAGGTGTGGGTGTGGGTTTGGTGCATGACTGACCGCGAAGACGCAACGACGCTAAGGTTACGCTGAGGTTAAGCGAATTCTTTGCGACTCGGTGGCCTAGCGGTGAAAAAGTCTGGGCACACCTCATCCAGAGACATACGGACCGCTTAATGCCTTGAACTCCGAATGTCGAACCCCAGATGACTGGCCCTAGCAGGTAAAATTCAGGGTGAAGACACTTCCCTTCCCTGGGGAAGATCTCACCATGATGTTGCCCTTCTGCTTCTGCATGATTTGTTGCGAGATACTCAGTCCAATCCCGGAACCACCTCTCTTGGTTGAATAAAATGGAACGAAGATCTGGTCTATTTCTTCGGCGGCAATTCCGCAGCCGGTGTCGGATATGTTAATGTTGACATAGCGACTGCCTTCTTTACCAACTTCAATGTGTATGTCCTTGCCTTCCTTGTAATTCGACATGGACTCAATGGCATTCTTCATGAGGTTGATCAGTACCTGCATGGTCAGGTTCTTATCGGCGTATATATTATATGAGCCATTGCCGTTCGGCGCATGAAGGACAATATTGTGTTTGTTTAATTCTGGCGTAAAAAGGTGAGAAACCTCGCTTATTATTTCGCTCACCGGTACTTTGATCAACACCGGTTCCGGAATCTGATTGACGCTTCGGAAATTTTGAACAAATTCTTTCAGCGACTTGCTTCGCTGATCTATTGTCCTCAGACTGTCGAGCACATCCGTCCGTTCTTCGGCCGTCAATCTGCGGTCTTCCGACTCGGACTTAGAAACCATCTCAAAAATATAAGATGACAACGTTGATAAAGGAATCGCCGAGTTCGATATCTCATGTGTCAATACCCGAAGCAATTTTTGCCATGCCTCAGACTCTTTCGCTGCGAGCTCGCTGCTTACGTCCGTCAAAGCGATCAATTTTAAGTTCTTCTCCCTGAACTTGAGATGCCTGGATGTCACCGACAAGTGAATTGCCTTGCCCCGTTGAACAATACGGAATGACGACTTTTCTCCGTCCTGAACTTCCTTAAGAAAGTCAGGAAGCAAGCGATCCACCCTCCATAAAGAGTCGATCTTCTGCAAAAAAGGAATTTGAAAAAGGGTCTTGGCTGCGTTGTTGATCAGATATACTTCATCATTATTCTCTTCAAAACATATCAACGGCACCGCTGCGTGCTCGACGACGACCTGCAACAACTGGTGCTGTGATTCTTTTTCCGAACGCAAATTCCTGAACGTATCGTTGAGCTGGTTGAATGCCTGGTGCAGATCATAATCATTTGATTTTTCATTCTCCGAGAACGTTACGGAAAAATCGTTTTGTTTTAATGACTGAAGGAAGGCCGTGAGCTTGCGTTCGGATTGTTCTACGAACCGTACTGTCTCATAAAAAAGTGCCGCCGTGCCAAGGGCTGTCCATATTCCTGCCATCCAGTACGGCGAATCGAAGAAAAGATAACCCGTGAGGCAACCCAGGAAACATATTCCAGCAAGACGGAATGCAACTTTAGAGCGGAAAGATTTTTTCAAGAGCCGGTTATGTTTTGCGTTCGGCATTTTCAATTGATTGCTGCCATTTCCAGAGACCAAAGACAAACGTTTAGAAAACGTCAGGTTTATTCGCTAAGACCATATTCCTCAATCTTCCGATACAGCGTAGTTCTTCCAATACCTAACTCTTCCGATGCCTTTGTAAGATTTCCTTTGCATTTCTTCAATGCGTGTTTAATTACATCCTTTTCAACGTCGGACAGATTTAATGTTGCTGGACCGGTATCAGACTCCACGGTAGGGCTAAGCTGAAAATCTTCCGCTTTCAGAAGGGGTCCTTTGCCAAGGATGACGGCCCGCTCTACCGCATGTTGAAGTTCGCGAATGTTTCCAGGCCAGGTGTAATTTGAAAGTTTCTGCAGGAGAGCATCGTCTAATTCAACCACCTTGTTGTAGCGCCTTGAAAATTCTTCGAGATAATATTTCGTGAGCAACGGAATATCCTCCCGTCTCTCCCGAAGCGGAGGTAATTTGATCTCAATGGTCTTGACCCGGTAAAATAAGTCCTGACGAAATGTTCCGTTCTTTACCATTTCGTAGATAGGTGCGTTGGTCGCGCAGATGATCCTCACGTCAAGCTGTACCACTTTGCTCGAACCGATCTTAGTAAGGGATCGGCTTTGAATAACCGACAATAGTTTAATCTGAAGTTCGGCCGAGAGATTTCCAATTTCGTCCAGGAACAATGTTCCTTTGTTTGCCAATTCGAATTTCCCTATTCTGGTTTCTTTGGCGTCCGTGAAAGATCCCTTTTCATGCCCGAACATCTCCGACTCGAACAGCGTAGCAGGTACGGATCCAAGGTCGACGGAAATAAACGCTTCTTCCGCTCTGTTGGACTGGTTATGTATAGCTCGGGCGACAACTTCTTTTCCGGTGCCATTTTCTCCTAAAAGCAGGACGTTTGCATCTGTTGCAGCGACCTGTTGCATAGCGTGAACAACATTTTCCATTGCCGCTGACGACGCAATAAACACCTGATGATTTTGATTGAGGTGATGTTGCAAAGCTTTATGTCTCGACTTCAGTTCCCTATTTTCTTTTCTTGCACGTGCCTGCTGATAGGCATTGATAACTGTTGCCACCAATTTTTCCTTATCCCAGGGTTTTGGAAGGAAGTCGACAGCGCCTTCTTTAATAGACTTGACAGCAAGCTCGATATCGCTGTATGCTGTTTGCATCACTACCTGCGTTTGAGGTGATATCTGACGTATGCGGTTCATCCAAAAGATACCTTCATTACCTGAGGTCACACCGGCTTTAAAGTTCATATCAAGCAAGACGACATCGTAGTCGGTTTGCTTGAGATTTGATTCGAGGGTCTTTGGTGACAAAAGGGTATCGATGTGCTCAAAAAAATTCTTAAGGATCATTTTTGAGGTGAGGAGAACATGCTCGTCGTCATCTACAATGAGGATATTGCCGGCGTATTTTTTCATGTAGGGCTCTCTTATCTAAATTTACATTTTTTTAGGCTACCATTCCAGATTGCTCATTCGTGCTTCAGCGCCTCGACGGGATTATTTCGTGACGCATTCCACAACACCGATGCTATGGTTGCAAACATTATTGCCAACAATATTGCCAGCGGCAATGAAAAGTGCCACCAGTGAAGATCAATTCTCTCCGTATAGCGCTCCAAATATTCATGTGCCAGTTTCCACGCAATTGGAAGGCCAATAGCCATTGCGATAACGATCTGTTTAAAAGTGGTATCCAATAGTACCGCGGTAATATGGAAATGACGGGCTCCCAGAATCCTGCGGATGCTGATTTCCTTTAACTTATCTGCCACCCTATTCGTGATCATACCTAATAATCCAAGACAGGCTACAGCGACGGCGAGGAAAGTAAAAAATGAGACCTGATTACGAATAATCTGTTGCTGCTGGTAATGACGGTTAACATGTTGATCCAGGAAGTACCAGTTGAACACGTTGCCCGGAAACATGTCCGCATAAAGCTTTCCGGTATTTGTGATAAAGTCTTGGAGTTGGCCTTCTTTGAGTCTCACCGACACACGCTCTGGTATGCCATAGTCCAAGTTCATACGGAAATTGGAAAAGCATTGTCCTCTGCCCGTGACGTCTTCGGTACTTCCTTTTCCAGTCAGGAATGGAGCTGAACGAAAATCCTCAAATATGCCAATGATTTTGAATTGAGTCTCAGGAGCACTTGTTGGAATCAATATTGCGCCTAATGCATCGCCTGGAGAATGGAATCCGAGTCGTTTGATCGCAAA
>DASVBA010000487.1:0-12322 GCA_036376095.1 Chryseolinea sp. | reverse complement strand
ATAAACGCGTGCTTGTTTATGGAGAGGTCACAAACAAAACGAGCCTGAATAATGAAAGTCCCCGTGAATTTGAGCTTTGGGAATTCAAAGACGATAGCTGGAAAAAATTGTCAACTGATGGGCCGGACGTACATTCTACGCTGTCCTTCAATGAAAGCAGGAATGCGCTCATAATTACTTCGCTGGAAGATGATCCGGTTACAGTCTGGGAGTGGACAAACGAAGAATGGAAAAGAGTATCCTGCACCGGCAACTGTCCTGAAAAAAGGAGCAGAGAGGCGGTAGCTTATCATCCCGGTCTGAAAGCAACGTATATGTTTGGCGGTCGCGATAGTGAGCGGGAATATTTAAATGACTTCTGGAAGTGGGATGGGAGTCGATGGACTCCGATCATATCGGCGGAAGTGCCGGATAACCGGGCATCTGCCCACCTGGTCCTCGTCAATAATGAGCTTATCCTTTATGGGGGCTCTTTAAAAGGAAGTTTGTCGAACGAACTTTGGCGCTGGAAAGACAACGTATGGAAAAAATTGAAGTGATTGTGATCAGTCTTTAAAATGAAAGCTCTCGTCGTATCCTTATTACTTACGCTGTTTGCCAATGAATCAATCTCACAAGATAGCCGTTGGTCTCCGCTGAACAGTGGACCATATCACGTTGGATTCAGGACCGTGCGACTTAATTCAAAAGCAGGTAACCCCATGATCATAAGCATATGGTATCCGTCTCAGTCCATCACGGAAGCCTTGACACTCGGTGACCTAATCAGAATGCACCCCGAGGAAAGTAATGTGCAAGACAGTGTTCTGTTTACAGAATTCGTAGCACCGATCAAATGGATGTTCGGACAGGAGATGAATTACGAAACCTGCATGCGTCTCATCGATATTCCCACTCGATCATACCGTGACGCAAAACCAATGCCGGGACGTTTTCCACTCGTCATAGCGCTGTCAGAACCGCCTACTTACTTCGCGACGTTTGAATTTCTTGCAACTCATGGTTACGTGGTTGCGGGATTGCAGTGTAACTTTAACACTGACTCACCTCCGCCACCATTGCACTATACGCGATATACCGATGTCATGGAAGAGTTATTGAATTATATGGAGCAACAGGATAATGTGAAGAAGAAGTCGATATCAGTTTTCGGGCACGGGTTTGGTATCAATCCGGCGCTATACCTGGCGATGCGCACACCAAGGATCAGACGGGCCATCAACGTCGATGGAGGCTTTTTTGGTCCGAGGTCGAATACTACCAAATCGAACGACTATCAGCCTGACCGGTTGACCATTCCCTTATTGCACATAATTACAACAAGTCAACAAAAAGAGGATGACGTCAATCAGTTCAAAGCGCTGACCAATCCAATTACGCGAGTGATTATCCGCCCCGTCGTCTTTAAGCATCAGGACATTTCCGTTTGGGGAAGGCTTGTTACACTTGGATTACGAGCCAAAGAGGAAATAGCCGTCGTAAACAACGTGTACGTTGAATTGCATAGTATCATGCTGGACTTCCTTAAAGACAAGTCTCAGTCAAACGCTTTTCCTGACCTACAAATAGAAAAGTTCAACTAACGAATCCCTCGAGTATAGCGTCAATCCGGCAACGGGGGATCATATGCATCGATGGTTTTAATGCTGCCATCCGGATTGTGAACCAGCTCCGTAACCTTGATGCTTCTCAGGTGTGTCTTTCCTCCTGACAATACGCTGTCATGGTAAAACAGATACCACTTACCTTTGAATTGTACGATAGAATGGTGGTTAGTCCATCCTACGACAGGATTTAATATTACCCCTTGATACGTAAAAGGACCGGTCGGGCTATCTCCTGTAGCGTAGGCGATAAAATGAGTGTCACCGGTTGAATAGGAGAAATAGTACTTTCCATTGTACTTGTGCATCCAGGAGGCTTCGAAAAATCTTCTGTTATGATCTTTACCAAGTAGTGGTTTGCCTGCTTCATCGAGGATTTGAATTTCCCGGACGGGTTCGGCAAAACTCAACATATCTTTACTCATACGCGCGACCCTCGGACCAATTGCAGGATCTTCGTCCTTTTGAAGGTCCGTCTTTGAGCCGTTGGCGTCGTATTTTCCTGTAGCCCAGCGTTGTAACTGGCCTCCCCAGATCCCTCCAAAGTACATATATGATTTTCCATCTTCATCGGTAAAGACAGCAGGGTCGATGCTATAACTTCCATTGATGGGTTTTGCTTCAGCTTTAAATGGCCCGGAGGGTGAGTTGCTCGTAGCTACTCCGATCCGAAAAACGTCTTGTTTATCCTTTGCCGGGAAGTAGAGGTAATATTTGTTGTTTGCGAATGCCGCATCCGGAGCCCACAACTGGCGGCCCGCCCACGGAATATCTTTTATATCAATGGCAACGCCGTGATCAGTTACCTGAGCTCCGATGCTGTCCATCGAAAGGACGTGATAATCCTTCATATCAAAATGCCCACCTTCGTCATCCTGAGGAACGTTGGATTCAATATCATGTGAAGGATAGATGTACAACTTACCATCAAATATGTGGGCAGATGGATCTGCGGTGTAGATATGTGATACCAGGGGTTCCGCGATCGGTTTGGGTTCCTTGGGCACAGTATCGGCCGAAACAGTTGTATCAGCCGTTGTTTCTTGAGCGGGCTTTTTGCAGGAAATCAATGTTGCAACGATTAAAACGAGAACGATTAAAGGGTCAGGGAATAGTTTTGATTTCTTCATTATTGAGGTTAGTTAATTTTAGAGAAAAAGCCTAAATTAATAATCATCGACCAAAGGCATAACACCTCTGACACTTGTTAAATAACCACCAAAAGATAGCAGTGATCTATTTAATGAGCTATCGACAGGGAGAAATTTTTAAATATCGCATTTCCTGGAATGATTTGCAGAGAGGTAACAGCAACAATTACCTATGAAATCAAATCCTCACAATCGCACCGACCGCCGCTCGTTTCTTGGCACACTGGCCACCGGAGCTGTTGCACTTGGTCTCACGCCGACTGTAGCGACCGGCGGTAATATGCCGGAGTTGAGCAACCAGGAGGGCTCGCAACTTGATGCGTGGTTCAATTCAATAAAGGGCAAGCATCGGATGGTGTTCGACGCAGTTACAGCCAACGATGGTTTTTCCGTGATATGGAGTTATACCTTCATGACCACTCACAACCAGACCGGTACTGCAGATAATGATCTCACGGCGATGGTAGTATTGCGAAGCAAGGCAATTCCCCTGGCATTCGAGGATAAGGTGTGGGCGAAATTCAAGCTGGGCAAAATGTTCAAGTTGGTTGATTATGACAGCAACGCATCGGCCGAGCGGAATTTGTACTGGAGCCCGAAGCCTGGAGAGATGCCGGAAGAAGGGATGTCGATCAAGGCGCTGATGGAACGAGGCGCGAAGTTTTGTGTCTGCGAGACGGCGATCAAAATGACGGCAAGGATGTATGCGAAAAGCAAAAGTTTGGATGCAGATGAAGTAAAAAAAGAGTGGATTGCGGGTATCCTTCCCGGTATTCAGGTAGTACCGTCCGGGGTGTGGGCTGTTAACCGCGCCCAGGAGAATGGTTGTTCATATTGCTCAGCAGGCTGAGTCGATTCGTTCTAAACAGTATTTCACGTTGGTTTGAATTTTTTAGAGATAACTGTCTTCAATGGATTTCTTCTGTCAACGCTAAAAAAAGTCGCCATGAAAAAGTTTACCACCTCCTTACTTTATCTGTTGGTGTTTTCATTTTATGCCCATTCGCAAGGGTGTGTAGCCATTCGAAATCTTACCGGATTTACTCAGTTCAGCCTGCCGCAGTACGGGAATGAACCTGTTAAATGGATGTTATTGGCCAATAGCCGATACTCTGAATTTTACGGCACGTACACCGGGGAAGAAATAGTTGATCAAGCTCCTGAGGACAAAGTATTCAGCCGTACCGTTATCGTTGACCTGGCGCTTATGCGTGTTTACGAAAATGGATGGTCCGTTGTCGTGGATGTGCCCTTCATGAATGCAATGCGAAGAACCTGGCAGGAGCATGATCCGGCAACTAAGGAAAAACACAAAACCAGTTCATTTGGACTATCGGACATAAGAGTCACTGCTTATAAATGGTTGTTAGATGTGTCACAGCCACATCGGGGAAATATCCAGGTTGGCCTTGGAATCAAACTACCTACAGGAGATTACAAGTATCAGGATTATTTTTACCGGTCCACCGGAATGGTCAGTGCCCCTGTCAATCCAACCTTGCAATTGGGGGATGGAGGTACGGGCTTTACCGTTGAGTTAAGTGGATTTTACACGCTTAGTAAGATGTTTACTTTGTTCGGGAATGGTTTCTATTTGTTCAACCCCAGAGATCAAAACGGAACTTCAAATTTACTTGGTCGTCAAGCAGCTCCCGGTGTGGTAGATGCAGGTGCAGATGTGAATAGTGTTCCCGATGCGTTCCTTCTGCGTGGTGGGGCAAACTTTACGATGCGCGCCTTTTCGGCGTGGGCGGGGATACGGTTTGAGGGCGTCCCTGTGTATGATGCAATCGGCGCGAGTCATGGGATACGACGTGCAGGGTATGGAGTTTCGGTTGAACCAGGCCTGAGCTATTCATTCCGTAAAACTACGCTCTTTACCTTCATACCGATTCCAATATATAAAACGTTGAAGACGACTGCCGCTGATAAAGCGGTATCAGCGATTACCGGAAACCCCGCTGTAAGCCCGGGAGGAATGGTGAATGGCCTGGTATTCCTTGGAGCTTCATTTAGTTTCTGACAATCTAAACTTGTGTCAGGCTTCGTTAACGTCCGCTCCTGAAATAAGACCAGCCTTGCTCTTGTTTTGTTGCAAGCTCGACGATAGCTGAAGGAACTACCACTGCTTCCTTCAATAGTTCGGCTTTTGTAACATTCCTAAGCTTCATCGTGTTGTTGCACGCGGCAAACACGATACCCTTTGATGACCAGTCAGCTACTTCCTTTCCTGCTTTTGATTTGCTACTCATCAATAAATCAAGCCCGCCGGCGAGACAGACTACCTCAATTTCTGCGTTTGGCCAGCATCTCAATACATTACCCACCTGTTGTGTAACGCGCACCTGTGCCACTGAGTCGCTATCCGCAAATTGGATGACGATCTTGTGCTTTTTCATGTCAATCACTTCTGAATTTTGCTGAGCAAGGGAAAACATCGGTGAGAGAAGAAACGCGATGGCTAAGGAAATAAGAAAAGGCTTCATAGTTTTTCAAGATTAGGTTAAGAGCAAAAAAGCAAAGAAATATAGAATCTGGCAAGCGGCGTATTCATAATTCATTGGTTGCGTGATTCTTGTTGAGGCCTGAAGGCAACTACCCCATCGTCCGGAACTATTTTAGTGCGGGCCAATCGTAAGAGATCATTTCCCTGATCTGTTCCTGGATCTTGGTTATTGCCGGATCGTCATGATGAAGTAGCGTGGGTGAGTAAAATCCTTTTGACAAAAGCAGTGGCACGGCTGGATCTTTAATTTTTATTGCCTTTTCAAAGTTCTCTAACGCCTCCTTGCGGGCGCCCACGACTGCATATTCTAATCCCACGTGGAATGGAGATAGATATTCGCCCCGATCCACTATTTCCGTAATATTCCTGGTCACTCCTTCCACTAATTCGTCGTTGTTCCCCTGCTGGTAGAATTTCACGAGCTCTCCGATTCCGGCTTGCTCTGCCACGGTCGCGGCATCCTTTTTTCTGCCAAGTACCCAATAATACTTGGACAGCGTGATCATATAAAACAACTTTTCATCCGAGTCAATGAGGGATGAGTCAATTAACGACGTGGTTAGACGCAATGCTTCATCCGGATCAACTACCAAAAGGAGGTTCAACATGTTCGCCTTTAATAGCGAGAAAGATGGATTCAAGGTGATGCCTTTCTTATATGTTTCAATCGCCTCTTGCTCCCTCCCCGTTTCCTCCAGCAGCTGGGCAAGCCAATTATATACGTTATCCTGGTTAGGATTCATTGCTATTGATTTTCTAAATCTAGACTCTGCCTCACGAAAATCGAAGATCTGACGGTGCCAGAATCCTGACGAAGTTTGAATCTCCGCGGACAACGGATCCAGTTCCAACGCTTTGTCTAGGTACTCTTTGGCTTCCTCCAGAACGGGCTTTGCATCGACGTAACCCCTGATGCATAGCAGGAGGTGGACGTCGGCGAGGCCGCAGTAAGCCAGAGCAAACCCAGAATCAAGAGCAATTGCTTGTTCAAAGTATGCCTTTGCTTTGTAGATGTTTGACCTTGCACGTTCCTCCAACGCAAATTTTCCACGAAGGTAAAAATCATAGGCTTGAAGATTTGCAGTCTTATCACGACTAAGCTGATTCTTTTCGTTTGTGGTGAGAGCGCCCTTTAGCACTGAGGCTATTGAAGTTGCCACCTCACGCTGTATGGCGAAAATATCCTTAAGCGGCCTGTCGTATGATTCGGCCCATATGTTTTTATCCGTTGCAGCCTGTATCAGTTGTGCTGAGATCCTCACCTGATCACCCGCGCGCTGTACGCTGCCTACCAGCACATACGTAACGCCCATTTCCCGTCCGACTTCTTTTACCGGTTTTGGGAATTCCTTGTATTGCATGACGGAGGTTCTGGAGATCACTTTGAGAGCGTTGACCTTCGCCAGTTGCGTAATAATATCTTCCGTGAGACCATTACTAAAATACTCTTGTTCTGGGTCGCTACTCATGTTGGCAAATGGAAGGACCGCTATTGATTTGTCGGTGATATCCACAACGTCTGTGCCCGTGTGAAATGTAGTGCTAACAAACCATCCGGCGGCAAGCGCGACCAGGGCAACCAACGTCATGAACAGAGGTCTGTTGGTAATTCGCCGTACGGCCTTTGTGACTGGTACCGCTGCCGTGGCGGTTACACCTGTTTCTTCGACGTCCTCCCCCCTGACACTGCTAATGATCTCCTTTATGGCATTCGCGACTTTGTTCAGCTGATCGCGGTAAAACGTCCGGTTGATATTATCCTGAGGATGATCTTCATTAGATCTCAGGGGTCTGTTGACTCCTGGCGATTTGAAGATGAAGTCGATAGAACGTAAAATTTCGCCCAATTCATTTTCAATAAGCTCCTTATCTTTAGGATCGAGACTGTGAATTTTGATGGATAAGATCCTGCTGGCAAAGTTTCCGTTTCTTAATTTGATATCGCGGCCGATAGCATCTGATTTTGCAATCTTATTGAATGCACAAAACTCATGTTGCCATGCAAAGCTTTTCGGGTCGCAGTACGTTTGCGAAACTATGGGAATAAAAATAAGGCATTTTAATTTTTGCTGGAGGCTTTTGTCTACGTTGTGCGTTTCCAGTAGCCCATCAGTAGGATTTTCGTCGAAGTAAACCGAGACTTCTTCCTTTAGCGTGGCCCCCAGTTCCCGCTTTAGATTGGCTACAAAATCGCTTACCCAGCCATCATACTTGTTGTCCTTATGGCGGTAGCTTATAAAAATATCGTATTCGAAACCTGGAACTAACGAGGACATTGTTAAATATACTATAACGCAGGCAAGAGAGAAAGGTCTGTAGGTTTAAAGGTATAGGGTATAAGGTATAGGGGTATAAGGGCTGTGAAAGTGACGGTTAATCAGCCTTTTGGTTTTACAAGTTCAATAAACGGTGGATAATCTAAAAGGTCTTTAAGGTCGCTATCGTATTCGAAGAGTTCTTCACCGAATTCCATTCCTTTTTCCACGGACTTCTGCAAGTAGTCAATACTTTTATCTTTATCACCCAGCGCAAGTTCGATCTTGGCGATGAAATATTTTATCGTGCCATTGTCGTATGGATTTTCAAGGCTAAGTAATTCATTGATCACCTCTTTTGCTTTTTCTGGTCGACCAGTTACGGCATAGAGAATCCCCAACTGATGAATACGGCGGGGTCGATTGACGACAGGAAGCTCTTGTTTTAGCATCATTTCTGCCTCTGCGATATTATCGCCGATTCTGAACATCATTACCGCCTTAACGAAACCAGACCATGTAACAATGCTCTTGATTTGACTTTCATATTTGATGAACTGGCGATAGTTAATCCTGGCCGAAGCGGTGTCACCCTTCAATAAAGCTGCACGGAAAAGAGACATATGCGGGAAATAGTTAACAGAAACAGGTCGATACGTTGAAAAATACTCCTCAAGTTCAGCGTCCGCAAGGTTTTTTTTATTCAGATAGCAGAGCGCCAGCCAGCGTTTTACTTTTATCCCTGGAATAACATTACTGAAATGCAGACTGCTGGTCAGCTTTTCGACTTCATCGTAACGTTTCAGTTTGATCAACGCCGAGGCTTTGACGGCGTAGAACAGCTGATCGGAGGGCTTTCGTTCGAAGTCAAATTCCTCTAAGTCGCAACGGTCGAGATAATCCAGCGCAGCATGTGGCTTATTCAACCGATGGAGAGCATTGACGGCAAGCAGATAGTATGGCCTGAATTCGCGTGATTTTATCGCTGTTTTTGTGAGAAGAAATTTTTCCAGTCCTGCCCAGTCTTTACTCATTAAGAACTTTTGAATAGTATAATTCAACAAGTCACCCTCGAGAAACAGGTCTTTCTTGGAATCCAGAATAGAGAGCACGGAATCAAGCTGTCTAAACTTTTTGTCAATAACAAACATCTCCGTGAGCTTGAAATAAGGAGGAAGGAATTCGGGATCCAATGCAATTGATCTCTTAAAATGTTTTTCAATTAAGAAATCGGTCCGTATCGAAATATTTGCCGGGCCCAGGTCATTCTTTGTCCACTGCTCCATCCCCTTGAGGTATTCTTCGTATGCATCGTACCTTGGAGGACGGGTAGGAGTAGCACTATCTTCATCTTTGGAGAACATCAGAAAGCCAACTATTAATTGTTGAATGTCCGTTATCGCCTTCATAGGATTACTTGCTGCACATCTTATGATCGGCGTAGTGTATAATACCTTGCGTGCGGCAATATCGTTGACCGACGCTACGACCATAATGCTATCACCCGGTAATGGATTATAGTGTCCCATGACGATAAGATCGACATCTCCTTGGTTTATCATCTCCTGCTCAGCTTTAGGATTGGAGACAACACCAGAGTAAACTGTTCTTTTGAATACATCCTGCGAGGGTATCACCTGCCAGAACCGGTTTTGAATTAGTTTAGTCGAAATAAAATCGGCTGCGATTTGTCCAATGGGATTCAGGTTGCCGTTGTTGGTTTGGTTTTCAAAAGGTAAAATTGCTATAGTGGCATCGCGAAGTTCCCTCGCGTTCTTTTGGCCTGCTCTCCTGGTCGTAAACCAAGCGATTGTAGCGAAACCGATCAATGCCAAAACCGCAATGATGGCATTGAGTTTCCATTTCGGGATCTTCGTTTGTTGGGTATGAATATTACCAGATGAAGATCGATGCAAAGTCGTTTCGGGATGTTGCTGGTGCAACATTCCATTAATAATTTCTCGAATGGAGTTAGCAACCTTGTTGATCTGATCGCGGTAAAATGTCTTGTTCTGATTACTGGATGGACTGTCTTCGTTGCTGCGAAGTGGCCTGCAGACGCCAGGCGACTTGAAGATGAAGTCCACCGGCCGGAGTACACTACCTAATTCCTTTTCTAGAAGTGCTTTGTCCCCAGCATTCAGGTCGTGTATCCGAATGGGAAGCACACGGCTCGCAACATTGCCATTGATCAGTTTGATATCCGTACCAAACTGGTCTGATCTGGCGATCTTATTGAATTCGAGAAACTCATTCTGCCATGCAAAGCTTTTCGGGTCGCAATAGGTTTGTGAAATAATCGGGATGAAAACCAGACATTTTAGTTTGCCTTCCAGGCTTTTGTCGACGTTGTGTGTTTCAAGGAGTCCGTCATGCGGGTTCTCATCGAAATAAACGGAGATCTCCTCTTTAAATGTTGCCTCGAGTTCCAGGTTAAGGTGGGAAACAAAATCACTTACCCAGCCGTCGTATTTGTTATCCTTATGGCGGTAGCTTATAAAAATGTCGTATTCGAAACCTGGAATGATCGAGGACATTGCTAAATATAACAGAATGCATCTGAAAAATATCAGAGGCAATTAGTCACTCCTGGAAACGGAGATTCAAAACGTTTGAAAATGACTATTACCGATTAGCCGCCTCGCAGCGGTGACTCTTTTGCAGTCTAGTCCTTTGGCCCTGACAATTCGATGAAAGGGGGGTAGTCAACCAGGGAACGCAAGTCTGCATCATATGCAAATTGGTCCTCGCCGTATTCCATTCCTTTTTCAATCGCCTCTTTGAGATAAGCAACCGCCATGTCTTTGTTGCCAAGTTCGGCTTCTATTTTAGCGCAGTAATATCGGGTAAGCCCAAAGTCATACTTGTTTTCGTGTGCAAGCATATCAGCCAATACTTCACGGGCCTTTGCCTCCCGTCCTGTGGACGCGTAAAGTAACGCGAGTTGATGAATTCGACGCTGACGGTTCACGATTGGAAGGTTGCTGCTTAACATGCGCTCGGCCTCTGCGATGTTTTCCCCGACGCGAAACATCATTACTGCGTAGACAAATTGAGACTGTGCTAGCGCAGAAGTCTGTTCGGTCCATTGTTCCAGAAATTGTTGATAGGTATCGTAAAAACCGGCCATCGAAGCAGTGTCCCCTTTGAGCTGCGAGGCACGGAACAATGTCATCATGAAGTACTCGTTAGGCTTCGCCTGGCGAAGATAGGCGTTAACCTCCTTGGAAAGTTGGTCAGTCTCTTTCTTATAATACATGGCTAGCCAACGTTTAGCGAGCAGAGTCGAAACCGGTTTGAACTTCAGGTCGTTTGTTAAAACTAGTATTTCGTTGAATTCCCCACGTCTCAAATGTGCCTCAGCCTTTACTGTGTAATAATGCTGATCCGCCGGTTTATTGACGAAATCAAATTGCGATAGGTCGCATTGACTAAGATATTCAAGTGCTTTGCGTGGCTTGTTCTGTTTGACCAGCGCGATACTTCCCAACAGGAAATAAGGTTTAAAATCTCCTGAACTCAATTCAGTCTTGCTCAAAAGAAGTTGCTCAAGAGCTTCCCAATCTCTGGCGATGGTTAGACGCTGGATTTCATAATTCAGTCTTTCTATCTCGTTAAATAATCTCTCCTTGCTCCCGAGGATTCGCAAAACCGAGTCCTGTTTTGCGAACCTCCGGTTAAGGCCATATAACTCCAGCAGTTTAAAATATGGCGGAAGAAAGTTTGTATCCTGGCTGATAGAGCTCTTGAAATGAGTCTCAATGATTGGGAGGCCATCTGCTACGATGTTACCCGGGCCCAATTGATTCTTAGTCCAGAGCTCCATTCCTTTTATATATTCGAGGTAGGCACTGTAGCTTGGCGGATGAACAGTTTCACCTTTTTCTGAAGATGAAAACAAAAGATACCCAAGTATGAACTGTTGAGCATCGTTCACGGCATTCATTGGGTTTGTTACCGAACACTTGATGACAGGCGTAGTGTATAGTACATTTTTTTCAGCGACATCATTAACGGAAACCACCAGTAGAATACTGTCAGCTATAATGTTGTAGTGACCAATTACGATGTAGTCTGCCCGACCCTGGTCTGCAATTATTTTTTCCGCCGCCGGATTCGTCACCACCCCTGAGTAAACCGTCTCGCGAAATACGTCTTGTGAAGGAATGACTTTGAAGAATTTGTGTTGAATCAATTGCGTGGAGATGAAATCGGCAGCAACCTGTCCTACCGAATTCAATTCAGGTCTCCCTGTTTGATTCTCGAACGGAAGAATAGCGATTGATCCGTTGCGCAAATCCTTTTTGCCTTGAGAAATGCCGTATGTTGACCAGAAGTAATAAGCGCCCGCAATTACTACCGCAAACAGAAACAAATATAGCACGGCTTTTGATTTCCTATGGGATGCAAATAAGGTTCCCTGGCGCCTGGTAACGGCCGGCACTCCATTGGTTGTGCTTTTACTCATGCCATCGACTATGTCCCTTATGGAGTTGGCAACCTTATTAATTTGATCGCGATAGAACGTTTTGTTTTGATTGCTGGATGGATTGTCTTCGCTCGATCTCAGTGGTCTGTTAACACCCGGTGACCTATAGATAAAATCTACACATCTCAACACATTGCCTGATTCCTTTTCAAACAACGATTTGTCCTCGGTACCGATTTCATGAATTCGCACCGGAAGGATGCGGCTTCCAACATTTCCATTGAACAGTTTTATATCCAAACCAAACTGGTCAGATCTTGCGAGTTTGTTAAACGCGAGAAATTCTTGTTTCCAGGCAAAGCTCTTGGGATCGCAAT
>DASVBA010000481.1:0-2150 GCA_036376095.1 Chryseolinea sp. | reverse complement strand
TTCAGTGTAAAGTATACTCCGGGTGAAGGCGATACCTCGTTATTTGGAGGTAACTCAAACTGGCGCGGTCCGATTTGGTTCCCGGTGAACTATCTGTTGATCGAATCCCTTCAGAGGTTTCATCATTATTATGGAGATGACTTCAAGATCGAACATCCCACAGGTTCGGGTCAACAGAAGACCTTGCAGGAAATCGCAGACGACCTGTCATCACGAATGGTGAACATCTTCCGAAAAAATAAAGACGGTAACCGTCCCGTTTATGGGCACTACAAAAAACTGCAGGACGATGGATACTTCAACAATTACATCCTGTTCTACGAATATTTCCATGGCGACAGCGGAAGAGGGGTGGGTGCTACGCATCAGACCGGATGGACAGGTCTGGTGGCCAAACTCATCCAGCCACGTCAATAACTACATTTCTTTTTGTGCACATCATTCATTCGGGAACACGGCTAAAAGCTAAAACAAAAAACTATGACGACACAATTCGATGCACCGTCGCTTAATGATTTCCAGAAGGCCCGAAGCCTTGAGTGGATAGAATCGAATGGCCTGGGTGGCTATGCCAGCGGAACTGTTTCAGGAGCGCATTCAAGAAGGTATCATGGTTTGCTGGTTGCCTCCATGCGTCCCCCTGTGGATCGAATGGTACTCGTCTCCAAACTTGAGGAGACTATTATTGCTGGCGCGGACAAATTTGAGCTGAGCTCCAATCAATATCAAGGAGCAATACATCCACAGGGCTTTAAGTACCTGACGGCTTTTGAAAGAAACCTGTTTCCGGAATTCCTTTACAAAGTTGGCAATACAGAGATCAAGAAAACTATTGCCGCAATTCAGGGAGAGAACACCACGCTCATTCTTTACGAAGTGATTGATGCGAATGAAGAATTTACAATGGAGTTGCTGCCGCTTTACGCCTGTCGCGACTTCCACAGCATGGCTCATGCGAATGATTCAATTTGCCCGCACTATGCGTTTGAGAACGGGCAATTCAGAACAATGAACTACCTGGGATGTCCGGAAATATTTATTGACGTCCCGCAGTCAACATTTACAGAACGCCAGGGATGGTATTATAATTTTGAATACGCCATCGAACAGTATCGCGGCCTGGATCACCTTGAAGACCTTTATACTCATGGTAAGTTTTCGCTGTCATTAAAAAAGGGAAGCAAAGTCGGAGTGATTCTTTCCACTGAAGATACTGCCGGCAAAAATGCATTTCAGTTATTTGAAAGGGAAAAGGAAAGAAGAGAAAAGGTTGCCGGTAAGTTTTCCCGTAAAGAAAATTTAAAGCGGCTCGCCCTGGCTGCAGACCAATTCATCGTGAAGCGAGGAGATCTCAAGACGATCATCGCCGGCTATCATTGGTTTTCGGATTGGGGACGCGATACGATGATTTCACTTCCAGGATTGTGCCTTGTGACAGGAAGATTCGAGGACGCGAAAAATATCTTAAAGGCTTTTTCGCAAAGTATCAGCAATGGCATGCTGCCTAACCGTTTCCCCGACCGTGGTGAAACGCCGGAGTATAACACTATCGACGCCACACTTTGGTTCTTTCATGCAATCTATAAATACTATGGATACACCAAGGATATCGACTTCGTCAAGTCCGTTCTTCCGGTACTAAAAGAGATTGTTGAATGGCACTATAAAGGCACGCGCTATAACATTCATGTGGACCCTTCCGACGAATTGTTATACGGTGGCGAGGATGGTGTTCAACTTACCTGGATGGATGCGAAGGTGGGCGATTGGGTAGTTACGCCTCGCAAAGGAAAGCCGGTGGAAATAAATGCATTATGGTACAATGCACTTTCGATCATGGAATTCTTTCTGATAGAGGCTGGGAGGGCAGAAGAATCCGTCTTTTATAAAACAAAAGCCAAAAAAGTCTCACAGAGTTTCAACACCAAGTTCTGGAACGAAGAACAAGGCTTCCTCTTCGATTTCATTGACGGGGATTATCGCGACTATGATATCAGGCCAAATCAAATTTATGCCATTGGCCTGCCTTTCCCTTTGTTGAACGGAGACAGAGCAAAGCGCATTTTCCAGACCGTTCAAAGTAAGTTGGCGACATCAAAAGGACTGCGAAGCCTGGATCAGGCTAACGATAAGTATCGCCCGGTTTATGG
>DASVBA010000476.1:0-11765 GCA_036376095.1 Chryseolinea sp. | reverse complement strand
AATAATATCCAGTGGCGAATTACCTGCTCCAAACTCGCCAACTGTTCTGCCTTTCACATGTGTGCCGGGCTTCATTTCATCCAAAGGAAAAAGTACCAAAGGAGTACAGGTAAAGCTCGCAACAAGGTACTTCTTGCCATTCAGCTGTGCAGTCGTAAATGTTCTTATCGGAGCGTACGTTTCAAATCGACCGTGAGCGGCATGGTATATCTCCAATGAAGATTGATCCTGTTTATTCGCGAAAGGAAACGGAATAGATCGGAATGTTGAGCTAAACTCCTGGTTTGAAAGTCCGCTGACGTAAACTTTTCCATCAGCATACCCCAGGTCTGTAACCGAAGAAACCCGAAGCGGTCTTCCGCGTTGATCTTTGGCATCTTCCGCTGGCGCGTTGTTAATGGAAACTGAGCTAAAGGAAACATCCTTCAGGCTGACCGGCGATATCTTATCTCCTTCGATTGTCAGCAGCACAGTTGTGTTATCCGACGTCTGAACGGCGCAATAGATCTTCTTCGAAGCTGGATTAACGGCAACATCGAGTATGGAAATGTTCTTTGCTTCTGTTCCCAACACTGCTGCAATTTTCTGATCGACATTTTTTACGTCGACTGCCGCGGCCTTATCGAGGGTTGTCTTGTCTTTAGTGTCTACCGCGAATACCGACGCACTTTTTGAATCGCCAATAAAGAGGATGCCATCTGGACCAAACGCCAGTGCGCTGATGTTCCGGATCGCCGGAGTTCCATCGACAAAACCAGTAATCGGAGCATTACGATGCGTGCTGGCCGTTAAAAGGAAAGCCAAAAGACCAGCAGCGACGAGATAATATGATTTTTTCATTTTTGTGATTGGAGTGTTTTTTTTGATAGATCATTGAAAATACGAAAATGACCGCTGGAATCATAAGGGTTTTACGCCCTGCGGACGATTGCAGGTCTGTTACGGATGAAGGGCCCGGCTGAGGTGCCAAACGACGCAAGAACATGAAGGCTTTCAAGGGCATCTTATGGCATATAGGAATCAATCATGGGAAAAACAGGCGAAACAAATTTCACGGAGTTGCTATATTTGACGCACTTTACGCTAACAATAAGTAATGAAGAAGAAAATCTACATAGGGCTCGGCCTCGTTCTCGTCGCCATCATCGCCTACGCTGCATACTCAGCTTTTTTCAGCCGTAGGGTCAGCCCCACTCAAACGACCGAATTCAGCCACGAAGGGTTAGACGTAAAAGTCACCTACTGCCGACCAAGCAAGAATGGCCGCGTTATTTTTGGTGAAGAGAATTCAGGTGCCCTGCTTCCATATGGAAAGTATTGGCGGTTAGGTGCAAATGAATCAACCGAAATCAGCTTTAGCGATGACGTTTTATTTGCCGGTAAACCAGTACCTGCGGGAACATATCGCATGTATGTTGTGCCCGGAGCACAAATGTGGCAAGTAGTGCTCAATAGCCAGTTGGGTACATGGGGCAGCGAAACCCCCGATCATTCCCTGGATGTAGTAGCCGTCGAAGTTCCTTCAACTCAAGCATCAAGTGAAACTGAACAATTCTCTATAAACTTTGCAAGCATCGGTCAGGCTATTACCATGGATTTTTTATGGGATAAAACGTCGGTAACTGTTCCAATAACTATTCAATAACGTACCACGAATAACTTTCCGGCGCCAGGTTTATAGGCAGAGCAATTTCAAAATTCCTGGTAAGCTGAAAGTCTTTTCCTGAAGAATCTTTCTCTTTTACTCTGGCTATTTTCGTCAATCCGGTATAATAAAGCGGAACATTTATTGTCTTTTCTATTCTTTCCTTTGTGGGATTATAGACCATAAGCAGAGCTTTCTGTTTTAGCAGGGGATTCACATGCAATATCCCATCCCAATCACGACCATCCGCTCTGCGCAAATGAATAATATCGGAGTTGAGTATAAGTCTGTATTTCTTGTACCAGGCTATGGTTTCGGTAACAACTTTTTTAGTGGTCTCCGTGTCATATAACCTTGGGCCGCGGTAACACGCTTGAACGCCGGCCCCGTAATATTGCATCATGAGCTGTTCATAGTCCTTAAGATGTTCATGCAACGGCTCCAGAATTGCTTCCGGTCCTCCACCCTGGTATTTGGTGAGCGGCACAAAACCCCAACTCATCGACGGCGTTTTTTCCCACGTCCCATCGTAAATATTCTGACGATTCAATATTTTCTGCTGATCTCGTGATAGCGAAAAATTTACTTCCCGGTATCCAATCGCTATCTTATGTGTTCCATCAAGGAAATACCAGTCCGGCGCATTAATGTAGACGCCGCGCTCATTTAACCAATGGTAAAGTTCTTTCTGCAATTCCATTTGTCTCCATTGTGAATCCTCAAGGCCCTTGTGACCCGGGTGTTTGGTGGATGCACAAACGTCACCTGGATACGGACCATCATTCTCCCATATGTCGAAGCCAGTCTGCGTGTAGAAATATTTGATCTTGTCGCGGTAACGCAAGCCCCAGTTGCTGCCAAAGCAGGGAGCGTTTCCAAAGAATGCGCCGCCGGGCTTGTTGGTTTTGGGATCGATAACATCGTCTTCATCGCTGATCCGCCGGCTGCTGAAAAGGGTGTAGCTGCCAATGAGAATTCCTTTTGCGTGCGCATACTCCGCTAATGATTTCCACCGGCGTATGTTCGTCGCAGTTGTATCCTCCGTATTGCAATGACTGCCAAAGCTGAGGATGAGGGCCTCATATCCTGTTGCAGCGCATTGATCAATCGCATTTTTTACTTCATCATCATTCTTGCTGATAAGATGCATAAATATCGGATTTTGGGTTGTCCACGGCGCGATGGTGCTGTACATCTTACGGATAGCCAATCCCCGTCGCTCACGATCGTAACTATCCATAAGCAACTCATGTGTTCTCACCGATTTGAATGATTCACCCGGTCGTAACTCAACACCGGATACCTTTTCAGGATATATTTCCAGCAAAGCGGGTGTTTGATAGAAATAATTCACCTGTGACGTATACGTTGAATCTGTCTTCCAATGTGTAGTCTGATCACTTATATCATAACGCATCGCATTGTTAAACGCGTAGTTAGTTTCGACGTAAATGCCATGTTGTTTTTTTATTTGCTCCGGCGTTCCAACTACTGCGCTTTCTTCTTCCACCAGCGCAAGGACCTCGTTCACAACCCTATCAATAGTGAACGTGCGATCGCTTTTGTTCTCTATCGAAACCCACTTGACCAGGAGGGGCAGCTTGTCGTACAATTCGTAGTTCACTTTAACAATAAGGCCCTTCAACTCGGGCAATGAAGTATCAAAAGCTAACGAAAGCATCTTGCCGGTGGCCTGTTTCGTATTTACGGCCCAGGTCTTACATTTCCAGTTGATAAAAGGAAGAATGGGTTCCACGGAGAAACTAACGAACTTAAAATCATTCGGCCCTGCTTTAAACTCGTCCACCCATGAGGGAATCAAATAAGCTTGTTCCTTCTGACCGAGCAGACCTCCAACCGAATATTCAACACCATTGACTTTAACTCTGGCCTCTGGTTTTACAGCGCGCAACAACTGTTGGCCTGAGGTAATGTTCCTGTAGTCGATACAGGCAACATTGGGCATAATCCGAAAGGTGCGCTTTAGCAAGCCATTAAAAAGTATAACGTCCTTGCCATCGGCCGATTTGAAGACATCAGCACTCATTTCCGGCGGCGTGACCAGCCAATCAGTCTTGTTAGTGGCGTCGAGGTTGTTTGTCCATTTCGGTAGCATCGAAATATCCTGCGCAAACAGGCATGTGGTTGTCACACAAAAAAGAAAGACAAAATGGTTTCTCATTTAACGATCGTTACTGTGGCCCTCAATTTAAAATGGAATTTCCACACTATAGCTTCGTTGATGGAATGAATTAACATCGTACAAACCGCAACCTTATTCGTACACCACCCTGTTCATTAATGAACAAGATCTATGGCGCCCGGCCGTGCAGGTGATGTTTGAACTCTATTTAAGCTACTGGCATATTCTTTGACCTTTGGATGCAACCTTCAGGCGGCACTTGCAATCTCTAATTATACCTAACCCCACTTCCATGTTAAAAAACTACCTCCTCATTACCGTACGGAGCCTGCTCAAGAACAAACTCTATATCTTTATCAATATCATCGGGATGGCAATCGCTATCGCCTGCTGCATCGTCGCCTATTTCAACTATGACTTCAATGTAACCTTCGACCACAACCATTTAAACAGAGGCACGATATACCGTGTGAATTCGGTGCGCGAGTTCCAGAAAGAACTGACCTCCTTTGGTGTGGTACCAATTGCCCTTGGAAACGCTATAAGCCAAAATATCGCTGATGTTGATGAAGTAGTACGATATGGCCCTAACGCCGGAAACTTCAGGATTGGAGAAGAACTCTTCAACACTGAATACAACGACGTCGATGCTAACTTTTTCACGGTATTTACATTCGACTTTGTTGAAGGCAGCGGTGACCTGAGTGACAAAAGTAAAATATGCATTAGCGAGGAGTTAGCTATCAAATATTTCGGGAGGGAAAAAGCGCTCGGTAAGCCGGTCACACAGATGTTGGATAGCGGCAGAACCAGGGAATTTACGGTCGCTGGCGTATTCAAGCAGCCACCAACAAATTCAAGCTTCGCGTCAGTTGCTTATATGCGTTATGAAAACGCGTTTTTGGGAAATGATCCTGAGTACAATGAGAATAGCTGGAGATACAGGAATACAACGTTCGTGCAGATAAAGAACCAGTCACGGCTTGCTGCAGTAGAATCACAGCTATTGCCCTACACTGAGAACAACAATAAGATCCGCGAGGATTTTATCATCAAAAAATTTGAGCTCGATCCGTTGGAGGGTATGGGTGTCCGCGACAGTTATTCGGAAAGACCAGGCACATGGACGCGTGAGGGGTCGCCCATTGCCGCCGTTGTTGGCATAGGAATGATGGGAATTTTTGTGCTGCTCATCGCTTGCTTCAACCTCACCAATACTGCAGTAGCCATTTCTTCCCGCCGACTAAAAGAAATTGGAATACGCAAAGTCATGGGTAGCTCTCGAAAACACTTGATATTCCAGTTTATCGGAGAGACGACACTCATTTGCACTGTCGCGTTGTTATTAGGGATTGTGATCGGCGAGTACGTACTGGTTCCTGCATTCAATGAATTGTGGCCGGAGATAAAATTAATACCTCATTATTTTGACAGGCCCAACTTCCTGATGTTTATAGTCGGAACGTTGCTGTTCACAAGTTTGCTCGCAGGCAGCTATCCCGCTTTCTATATAAGCCGCTTCCAGCCTATAAGTATCTTAAAAGGCAAACTCCGTTTCGGCGGTACAAACATTTTTACCCGCGTACTATTGTGGCTTCAATTCGGTATCTCGCTCACTGCAATTGTCTGCAGCTTTGCTTTTACAGACAATGCGAAATACCAGCGCGAGTTTGATCTTGGCTTTGACAAATCGGGGTTAGTATTTACTTACGTAAACGGTCGGTCCGAATATGAGACCTATCGGAATGCACTCGCCGCCAATCCGGATATAATTGCCATCGCCGGTTCGGAACATCACCTTTACTCTTCGTCATTTAATGATCCCATAAAACACGAGGACAAAGAAATTGAGGTGGATATCCTCAACGTTGGCGATGACTATCTTAAAACTGTCGGCCTGACGTTAAAGGAAGGCCGTGATTTCGAAAAGGATTCTGAAACCGACCGTAAAGAATCGGTGATCATCACTGAGGGGTTGGCAAAAAAGCTTGGACTAAAGAACGCCATTGGATCAAAGGTCACCTGGATGGACACCGTTCAATATTACGTTGTTGGTGTAGTACAGGATATCTATAATCGCGGTTTGTGGGACCAGATGGAGCCGGTCATGCTACGGTATGGAGGGAAAGATGATGTTACACATATTCTCGTCAAAGCTTCGACATCAAACCTCATTTCAGTAAATCAATTTATGGAGCAAAGTTGGAAGGAGCTATTCCCCAACCGTATGTATGTCGGCCGGTATATGGATGAAGAAATGATTGAAGCAAACACGGTAAACAACAATATCGTGGTCATGTTTGTTTTTCTCGGCACGATTGCGCTAATGTTGTCAGCCACAGGTTTGTTCACTATGGTCTCATTAAACATCATTAAAAAAATGAAAGAGATCGGTGTACGCAAAGTGCTTGGTGCAAGCGTCGGCAACATTTCGAAAGTGATCAACAAGGAGTTTGTTATTATTCTGATCCTGGCGTCAGTGTTGGGAAGTTTCCTGGGCTGGTGGATGTCTGGAATGCTGATGAGTAGTATATGGGATTATTACCGGACGGTGACGGCCATTTCATTATTGACGTCAAGTTTGATTTTGTTTACGGTTTGCGCGTTGTCAATCGGTTACAAGATCTATTCCACAGTCCGCGTAAATCCCGCAAATGTTTTAAGGGAAGAGTAAGGAGACTCCTGGTTATCAATTGCCCCGGGGTTGAGCTCGGGGCAATTGATGCAGAAATTCATTGGGCTTTAGCCCAAATTCCCCTGTTTATAAGGACGTAAATTTGGTATCCACCGGGGAACATTCTGTTTGTAAATCCTGTATTCCTCGCCAAACCTCTTCTCAAGGTCAGGCTCCTCCTTCACAATAAAATAGATAGTATTTATGATGAAGAACAGTCCCGCCCATCGAAGTATGTCCACGGAGTTAAAAAAACATGCTTCCCCGGTCAGGATAAAAAATACGCCGGAGATCATAGGATTTCGACAGTAACGGTATGGGCCCACGACAACAAGTTCTTGAGTGGGACTCCACGGCGCCAACGTTCCCTTTCCGAACCTGCCGAATAGGAAAATCGTGTACAAGAGCATAAAAATCCCGGCTAACCCGATCACTAAACCCGAAATCATCAATAGCAGGTCCTGTGCGGGCAACAATGGCCGTTGGGGATTGTAGATAAAGTATGGCACAACTACCGACATGGTGAACGGCAATAACAGAATGTCCCGAAGGTGTCGCCACAGTGAGGGATTGTTCATTTTATAATACTTGTTATAAAATTAAACAAAAATAGAGGTGAGATTTTTTTGCACATTACCGTAATAGCTGAGGTGAAATTATTAAATCACTTTTTCCGTTATCTATCGTTGATGCGTGACTCTCAGCAAGATAAATTTTCCTTTAGATAACATTGTTTTCTGCCTTGCAGATACACAGAGGAATAGTGTAATTTTAAGCACATGATCATTCGGATTTTCGAAAATGAATTTTTGACCTGCGAGTTGGATGATTCTCTTCCCGTTTTGCGTCACCGTTGGAAACGCGCTACCGATGGAGAGGACTTCCGGTCCAACTTGTTAAAGGTATTGGAGGAGTATAAGAAATTAAAGAGCTCTTATTCTCTGCTGGCCTGGCTTGCTGATACCACATTGCTTGGAGAACTGGACGAGGAAACGGAACATTGGTTGGTGAATGTGTGGGAGGATCTCTTGTTTGCTCAACGTGAAGTGAAGATCCACGCCGTAATTCTGGGAAACAGTATTTACGCCGACTATCCAATGGAGAACTTCAAACAGGATGCGGAACAAAAATTCCACAACTTCGATGTCCACCTGGGCGTGTTCTCCAACCAACAAGAAGCGTACGAGTGGATCAGAGAACAGCAGCTTATCATTTCGAAAAAATAATACGCATACTCCGACCAAAGGAGTTTTCACTTCACCATTTTAGCCAGTGTTAAGGATTGGAATCATCGGATTGGGCGACATAGCTCAAAAAGCCTATTTGCCCATCATAAGCAGGAGAAAGATCGAATGCCACCTCTTCAGCCGGAATGAATCCACGTTGAGTCAGGTTGCTGAGAGCTACCGGTTCAACAACACGCATTCAGCTCTTGAATCGTTAATAAGCAGCGGCATTCAGGCTGCCTTTGTTCACACGGCAACGTCATCGCATTTTGAGATCGTTAAAGAGCTCCTCAACAATAATATTCATGTCTATGTGGATAAACCGCTGACCTACGATCTGCCATCAAGTGAAAAATTGATTGCATTGGCTGAAGAAAAAGGCCTCATTCTTTTGGTTGGGTTCAACCGGCGGTATGCCCCCGCCTACCGGCAACTAAAGACTCTTGCAGACCATAATATGGTGGTGATGCAGAAAAATCGGCAAGCACTTCCCGGAGATGTGCGGACATTCGTTTTTGACGACTTTATCCATGTTGTTGACACCTTGCTCTATTTCTTCCCCCATCATATCGAGCGAGTTACGGTCTCGGGCAGGAAAAAAGGAAATATGCTTT
The DNA here is from genome assembly GCA_036376095.1 of Chryseolinea sp. Taxonomy (GTDB): domain Bacteria; phylum Bacteroidota; class Bacteroidia; order Cytophagales; family Cyclobacteriaceae; genus Chryseolinea. The sequence continues at coordinate 3,463 of DASVBA010000476.1, read as the reverse complement.
ACCACGTGGTAATTCAGCTTGTATCCGCAGGGGGTGTCATGGCCATTGGGATAATGAATCGCGATAGTGGTACGACGGAGGAAATTCTTGAAGTATTTTCGCCGGAAGCGAAGATGATCGCATACAATGTGACCGACGTCTTCACGCATAAGAACAAACAAATAATAAAAACGGGTACAGACGATTGGACGTCCACTTTGCACAAGCGGGGCTTCGAACAAATCATCGATGATTTTCTTGCTGCTGTTGAATCGGGACGGACGCCGCAGATCAACCCACAAGAGCATTTGCGTACGCATAAGATCTGCGAAGAGGTGGTGGAAAAGTTGCAAATGATTTGAAATTATCCCCTTAATTTCATTTGAAAACAATGCTTACATTGTGCGAAAACCAAACAGCATGTCAGGTGCCTGGCTTCAGAAAAAATCAATTGTAGTGATCGGTGGGACGACAGGGATCGGGCTTTCGGCAGCGCTTGCATTTGTAGATCACGGCGCGAGTGTTGTTGTCGTCGGCCGCAATGCTGAAAGCGTTGAGAAAGCTTCTTCTGTTCTTGGTGACCGCGGATCTGCAATCGCAGCGGACGCATCACTACCTGAGACTGCCGTCAATGCCATCGCGGCTTGTAAGAAAAAGTTTGGCGGATTTGATGGTCTTTATCACGTGGCCGGCGGCAGTGGCCGTAAATTTGGCGATGGTCCATTGCACGAGATCTCTCTAGAGGGCTGGAATCAAACACTCTCGCTGAATTTAACTTCGCTGATGCTTTCGAACCAGGCAGCCGTGAAGGCATTCCTTCATCAGAAAACTCCCGGGACAATACTTAATATGGGTTCCGTGCTTGGTTTTTCACCGTCGCCAAAATACTTCGTAACACACGCCTACGCAGCAACAAAGTCCGCCGTTATCGGATTTACAAAATCTATCGCTGCATATTATGCTGAACACAATATCCGGATCAATGCGCTAACGCCTGCGCTGGTGGAAACACCCATGTCGCAACGCGCTGCGAACGATGAACTCATCATGAGCTTTATCAAGACAAAACAACCGCTGGACGGAGGACGTATCGGCAAGCCCGAGGATCTGATTGGCGCGGCAATCTATTTCATGTCAGACTATTCAAATTTTACTACCGGTCAGATTCTTTCTGTTGATGGAGGCTGGTCAATAAGTGAAGGACAATATTGAAGACCGATGTTACAGAAACACGCGATAGGAATTGATCTGGGTTGCACGAACATAAAGGGTGTGCTCGTCGATGGTGAGGGAAAGATTATTAATGAAGCAAAAGCCGAAACCAATGAACAGGATGACCAGCATTGGAAAAAGGCCGTCGCGGATATGATTGCCGTTTTCACCAAGGAGTCCGGAGGGAACGTTGACGCCATCGGGCTCTCCGCTCCCGGGCTGGCCGATCCCCACAATCAATGTATCTCATTTATGCCGGGACGGTTGCCCGGACTTGAGAATTTCGTATGGACAGACCTTATTAAGAAAGAAGTGTTTGTTCTGAATGATGCGCACGCGGCGATCATGGCGGAAGCTACGTTCGGCGCCGCCAAAGGACTCAAACATGCAGCGCTGTTATCTCTGGGAACCGGCGTTGGAGGGGGTATCCTTATTAACGGACAACTTTACCAAGGTGTATTTCAAATGGCTGGTCACATCGGTCACACAACGGTAGACGCCGACACGCTTAGCCAGGACGTTACAAATATGCCGGGCAGCATAGAAAACGCGATAGGCAACCTTACGCTTCCCGAACGCTCTTATGGAAGATATCACAATACGGAAGATCTCGTGAACGACTTTCGCAATGGAGACCATATTGCCACCTGGATTTGGCTTTCTTCGGTCCGGAAGTTAGCCGTCACCATCGCCTCCGTCATTAATATTCTTTCGCCGGAAGCTATTATCCTTAGCGGCGGAATCATCCAGGCGCAAGATGCGCTTCTGGATCCGCTGCGTGAATTCCTTGCTCTTTATGAATGGCGACCCGGAGGAAAACAAACTCCTGTAAAACTTGCCCTTTTCTCTGACCGCGCAGGCGCAATAGGTGCTGCAGGTTTCGCCTTATCAAAATTGAAACAGTAACATGACACCGACACAAGATTATCTGCAGAAATGCAAGGATATTGCCGAAACCGTATCGAAACAGGAATCACTGATACAACGGGCTGCCCAGTGGTTTTCGGAGACGATTCTCGCCGGTCGAATGGTACACGTTTTTGGCTCGGGCCACAGCCGTATCATGGTTGAAGAAATGTGGCCGCGTTATGGATCATTCCCGGGATTCAATCCCATCGTTGAACTTTCCCTTACCTTTCATAATCTCGTGGTTGGCGCTAACGGCCAGCGTCAGGCTATGTTCCTGGAAAATGTTCCTGGCCTTGCGGAACGCATCCTTAGAAATTTCGATATCAGCAAACAAGACAGCGCACTGATCATTTCATCCAGCGGATGCAACATCGTGCCCATTGAAATGGCTGAACTTTTTCAAAAGAACGGAATTAGGGTCGTCGCGATCCTCACCAGACAACACTCAGAAAAAAGCAAGAGCAAACGCGCCGATGGGAAAAAGCTCAGTGACTTCGCTGATCTCGTGCTCGACACCGGCGCTCCTGCGGGTGATGCAATGGTCTATGTCGAAGGACTGGATACTCCGGTTTCTCCCGGATCCACAGTGGGAGGTGCAATTCTCATCAACTGCATCAAAGCTGAAACAGCAAGATTACTCACCGCGGGTGGACAGCCTCCTTTGGTTTTGAGTGGCGCGGCCGTTGTAGGCGACAAACGTGCCGTGGACCTATTTGAAAACGCTTACGATGAACACGCTCATCGTCTCGCCCGTCTCTATCAGAATGTGAAACAGAAATAAAACTATTACTATGCAACCAATACCTGTTCGCACCACGGTCATCGGAAGTTATCCTTTCCCGGGATGGCTTGAATTTGCCGTAAGAAATCTAAATGAGTTCGGCAACGCAGATAAGGAAGAAATGATCGATGATGCAGTGATCGCAGCGATACATGATCAGGTTGCCGCCGGTCTGGATGTGATCACCGACGGCGAACAAACGCGGCTTGATTTTAATCTCTCCTTTTATGGCTATCTGAAAGGAATTAAAGAAAATACCGACGAGCTCCGGAGATTCGGGCCTGCGGCGCATGACCAGCGGGGAAAAAATTCGATCGTAGATATTATCACCGCTCCAAACGGCCTTGGCGTAGTGAAGGAGTATAAACGCCTGCAGCGACTCGCTCCCGTCGGACCAGCGTTGAAAGCTAGTGTCCCGGGCCCGTATACATTGAGTGGAAGATTGTTGCCGAATTCACAGTACCCTGACCGTTATGCAGTAACAGAGGCACTGCTTCCGATAATAAGGAAAGAATTGGAAGACCTGGTTGCCGCGGGATGCAAGGAAATTACTGTCGATGAACCTTCCATGAGTTGTTATGC
>DASVBA010000472.1:0-3928 GCA_036376095.1 Chryseolinea sp. | reverse complement strand
CCATAACGTCGTAAAAATTCAGTCAACTCCTTGCTGTCATATTCCAGCCGAAACACCTTTATAGCTGATACGTCCTTTAAAATATAAGATTGTGGAGAAAAGTGAGGACCCAAGAACGAGATGGGGATCTTCGAAATAACTTTTACAAAATCCTTAAAGCTCATTTCGCGATCGAGGATCCCGAACCAATAAGCCGAGTATGAAAATACCGGAGACGAGGGATCAAACAGATCAAGATAAACGGACACGATGCGTTGGTAGGGATCTCTAACGATAGTAAATCGATCGAAGTTATGAGCAGTGTCAGGAATTTCCTTTTTTACAAAGTAGTAGCCCAATGCATCGACTTGTTCGTCAGTCAGGGAGACAGTTTTCAGATTATTGTCCATCAACCTCAGGAATCCGGTAAGTACTGAAGTTCCTGCTGCTTTCAAAATACGCACATATACAACCCTATGGCTAGTAGAAATGTAATACATTCTGTTCATCTCGCGTCGGTCCCTGAAGTACGACATAACAGCCATTATGGAGTATAATCCCCGTATTCTCCAAAGATCCGAACGACTGTTCCTCTCTGTCGAAGGTGTAATGACCCCTTCACGGACCGGCAGAGATGCAACCAGAGTTTTCCTTTTCGCTTCAAAATCAATTGGCTCTACAAACAATGATCCTTTACGGATAAGCAGAAAAAAAAACTGCAGCAATTTCATTTCTTCCAGAGACGAATTTCGATTGAGATCCTTGATTGGTGCTTATTCAGGTTGACTGCACCTCCGTGTATCAAATAAGGAGAGAAAACCAGAAGTTGATTTTCCGAAGGATTTGGCCGCTCAATGGAGTAAGACCCGTCAATGGCCGTTACGGCTGGTACATTATATTTCACGCCATTGATCTCGGCGCCAGAGGTCGTACGTTCAATCCTCGACTCCGGCCAAAGATGACTACCCGGGACCAGGATAAGTGAAGAACGTTCGTCGCTTCCCGCCACCGGGATATAAAGATTGATGCAATCGTCATAATCCGGCAGCCATATATCGCGGTGTAGCGGATTGTTATCCCATTGCTGAGGCCGGATAACCCTGAAATGAAAAATGCGCTGACCATCATAGGGGTTTTTCACCTCTAACGGTACACCACAGATCTGAGACACACGATCTTCCAGCTGCTTAAGCGGTATGGGAAATACTTCGCCTGGCAACAATTTCGTTTTTTCAACAGCGGCGAGGTGCTCTTTGAAGTTTTCAACCAACGTATGGTATTGATCCAGTTTGAAATCTTCCGACGGATCGAGACCTGCACTCTTCCAGCAGTCCAATAACAACTCACGTGTTTGTTGCCGGAATAAACGGAATGACGCTGCATCGATAAATGGTTCTATGGTGAATCCGTCAGCGTGCCAGGTTGTCGATGCGGTCAGATCAACGGCTTTTTCCAGCAGGACACGCCCGTCGCCCCAGGCTTTTTCGCCTGATGCTTCATAAGATATATTCACACCGTTAACCGTATACTCCATGGTCTACTTCCGGTTATCGTCACCTGCAATCATACTCAAATAGCTTTCGTAACGGCTAATTTCAATCTCGCCCTTTTCTACGGCCTCAATGACGGCACACTTAGGTTCATTGATATGTATGCATCGTGATTGAAACTTGCATCGAAGCCGCACCTCACGCATTTCAGGAAAGTAGTCGGAAATTTCCTGTTTGTTCATATCGACAAGTCCCCATTCTTTCACGCCTGGTGTATCGATCACAAATGTGTTTTTATCTAATTGAAACATTTCAGCAAACGTGGTGGTGTGAGTACCTTTTTCAGAAAAGTCAGAAATTTCTCCGACCGACTGTTTTATGAGAGGCGATATTTTATTCAACAACGTGGATTTCCCGACGCCTGAATGCCCGGCGATCAGTGTAGTATTGTTTTGAAGGGTCTTCCGTAAATCACTGAGATCATCGTGTAACGCGGACGTAGACAAGCAGGTTACGCCAATGCGCGTGTACACGGAAGTAAGAGCTTCGAGCGATGCTAATTCTTTTTCGTCCAGCAAGTCGCGCTTGTTGAAGACAATTACCTGAGGAATCCGGAAGGCCTCAGCGCTGACGAGAAAACGATCTATAAATCCAAGTGACGTTCGTGGATACGAAAATGTGACGACAAGTAGCACCTGGGTGACATTTGCCGCCAACACATGTGCATGTCCCGTCTTTTTAACTGACTGCCTGATGATGTGATTCTTTCTCGGCAGGATTTCCGTTATCGACGCTATTTCGTGCTCGAGATCAAGCGTTACTAAGTCGCCGACAGCGACAGGGTTAGTCTCTTTGATGCCCTCCAATCTGATCTTTCCTCTCACACGGCATGTATACTTCCTGCCGTCTGTTCCCAGCACGTCGTAGAAGGATCCGGTGGAGCGCATTACAATTCCCTCCATTTAGTTTAGTAAAGTTCTACAGTAACGCATGATCTTTTCTGTTGCACCCAAGTTTTCCACCACATATTGTTTGGTCACCTCGCAGGCGAGTAGGAAGTTTTCAGGAATATTCATCATTTCATATTTGGACTTAAAGTCCGTATAATCTTTCACCTCAAACGCGCCGCCGCGGTTGATAAGGTCGATCGCTTCCTGAAATTTTTCATAGTTCTTGTTTCCGAAAAAGATAGGAACTCCGTAGCATGCTGCTTCCAGAATGTTATGAAGTCCTTTACCGAATGCTCCACCGACGAAGGCAAATTCTCCATAACGATAAAGCCGCGAAAGCATTCCGATATTATCTATGATCAGAACCTGGTGATCCTCAAGATGGTTAGTGTTTTTAGCCTGGCTGTAACGCACACATTTTACCGTAAGGGACTGCTCCAGGTCGTGAATAAAATCCTCTGAAATTTCGTGGGGGGCGATAATAAACTTAGTGCTATTCTGATTGATGAGTGGAGCAAGCACCTCGAAGTCTTCAGGCCAGCAACTTCCGACGACAATTGTATTCTGTCCATTCTTAAACTTGAGGGCAATGGGTATCTCTTCCGCACGTTTCACAATTTCATACACCCGATCAAAGCGTGTATCTCCCGCAAGGCTGCTATTCCGAATTCCAATTGACCGCAGCAATCGAAGCGACACATCGTTTTGAACAAAAAAGTGTGAAAAGTTCTTAAGAATCCGCCTGTAAAACCCGCCATAGGTTTTAAAGAAAAGCTGGTTCGTTCTGAATATAGAGGATATGGAAACAATGGGTACCTTATTCTTTTTAAGAACGTCCGTGTAATGGTACCAGTATTCATATTTCACAAATACGGCCAGCGTTGGTTTTGCAATGGCTACGAACTTAGAAGCGTTTGATGCTGTGTCCCACGGAAGATAGACAACAAGGTCGGCCTTATCATAATTTTTGCGGACCTCATAACCGGAGGAAGAGAAGAACGTGAGCAGGATCTTAACATCAGGGTATTCTTTTTTGAGCACCTCGATCAATGGCCGCGCTTGTTCGAATTCACCTAATGAAGCACAATGGATCCAGGTTACCGGTGACTGGTTCCTGGCAAACACCGTTTCCATTTTTTTAAAAATCCCTTTCCTTCCTTTTACAAACGCTTTTGCCTTCGGGTGAAAGAGTGAAGCCATCCGGAATCCGGTCCTCAGGATCAGGATCAGGAAATTATAGAGTACCACCATCAAGCAGTAAAAATACAACTCTTGGTGGACTATGCTTATTTATCCTGTTCATATGTCGTAACGTAATGAACCCTTAATTTTTCGTAAATTGAGCCCGTTATACCAATCCATAAAGCCGAATGATCCGACGATTTAAGAAAGTTCTGTTACTTTGTATTATCGGTGTGCCTTTTTTAGCATCTGCGCAAGATGAATCCGACCTGGCTGAATTCTTAAATGCCGGTCCTAAGGATGCCTCGAAACTCATGAATGCCTATC
>DASVBA010000471.1:0-2106 GCA_036376095.1 Chryseolinea sp. | reverse complement strand
ATCGAGCCTCTTTCCAAATCGAGCCTTTTCAAGCTCGATGTAGTTGCACAGGATCTCAATTTCTTTTTGCAGCTCGATCGTGGGGCTATTGCATTCTGTCAGGATAAATCTCATGAGGTTTGAAAGCCTGATGATCGCGTCGGCCGTATTATCGGACTTCTTTAAAGCCAGCGAATAAATGCTGTTCAGCGTGTTGAACATAAAATGCGGGTTCAATTGGCCCTTTAAGATCTCCAACTCCGCCTTCAACTTTTCACGCTCGAGCCGTTCGTTGTCAGTCTTTTTCTGATACCATAGTTTTATTAGTTTGATGGCTACCGCAAAGCCAGCAACAGTCATGGAGCCTCTTAACCCCGCCATCAAAGAATAAAACACTCCATGCTCAGATCTCGGAACTATTAGCCATGCTGTCCGGATCGGGTTGATAACAAATCGTACTATTAACGGCGACATGAAAGCGACCACAAAGATCAGAAGTAGCGTGGCGCTTATTGCTGACCAGTATTTTTCTTTTGTGATGTACTTCGGAAGAATGAAATACATCAATCCATAGCTCAAAATCATATGTTGAGGCATGTACAGAATAGCTTCAAAATACGAGAGCGCTAAAAATTCACCCTGCCGTTCGGTGATGAATATAAATCCATAAATGAAGCCCATGAACACCCAGCAGACAAACCAGAATAGAAAGTGACGACCCAGTCTGTAACCTCGTTCGTCAGAAAGGGCAAGGTTGGAGAAAAAGGTGTCCATAACTAAACATACTGTTTTGGTCAGACAAAGTTGAAGTTTTGGAAGGTTTGTCGACGAAAGTGGAAATTGTATCGACTGAACAAACTCATCGTCTGGTGCACATTGTCGGGATGTACAGCATCCATCGCTGTCTACTCTTTAAAAATATGTTGTTCGTCTTCGCGTACTTCATTTCAAAAAGAGATATGAATCGAATCCTAATGCTCCTTATTCTGGCTTCGCTTTCCACGGCTTCGAAAACCAGTGCTCAATCCGCAAGTGTTGACAGTCTTTTTTGGGTAGTGGAAACAAACATTCATAACCCTAGCTACACTATTGTCAGGTTTTACAATTACCGCAACCTCATGGTTCACGAAGTCCGCTTACAGGGAGTTTATTTGAACATCTGCAATCCAAGGCAAAGGAAGAAACTCGACTCGCTGATGAAGGAATATTATCAACGTGCTGTTATTTCAAAGGAAGTGGGGTCGAGTTACACTATTAAAGTATCCAGTAAACTGTTATCACGAGGTGGCCAGCTTTAGCACCGCGTCGACAAAGCGATCGAGATCTTTTGTAGATGTATAAACATGTGGAGTAACTCTGACCCCACTGATATTTTCCCACTTGATCGCCACGGTATGAATTTGAAACTCGCCCATCAGTCTGTTGGCTACCGCCTCCGGCTCCATGCCGTCGATAGAAAAATTACCAAGCGCGCAGGAGAACTCCGGTTTAAGAGAGATGTTTAGTTTAACCCTGGGATTTTTCGAAACTTTTTCGCACCAGTAGCTTTTCAGATAATGCAAGCGCTCAGCTTTTCGTTTACTGCCAATAGCAAGGTGAAAATCGATTGCTTGGGCAATTGCCTGCTCGGGCGCAAATGAGCGTGTTCCTAAGGTTTCAAATTTTTTTATGTCAGCGCTTTGCGGCTTGTCATTGGGAAAGAGAGGCCATAAGCCTGCAATGTTTTCTTTCTTAACGTAAAGCATTCCTGTTCCAAAAGGTGCGCTCAACCACTTGTGGAGACTCGTGCCGTAGTAGTCAGGGTTGAAGTCCGTGACCTTGAAGTCCATGTGCGCAAAAGTGTGTGCTCCATCAACTATGGATATAATATTCCTCTTGCGAGCTTCCTCACAAAGTTTTTTTACCGGCATAATCTGGCCCGTCCAGTTGATCATGTGGGTTATATGCCAGATTTTTGTTTTCGGCGTAGTGGCTTCGATAAATGCGTTAACTATTTCATCCTCTTTTTCAATTGGTAGTACGAAACTCAGCCACTTAATCTTGATTCCATCCCTTAGTTCTTTCTGTTTCCATGCATGAATCATGTTAGGGTAGTCCTGCTTTGTCATGATTATTTCGTCTCCCCTG
>DASVBA010000459.1:0-5224 GCA_036376095.1 Chryseolinea sp. | reverse complement strand
CTTGCGCCGCACGTAGACAAGGGCGAGTACATTACCCATAAATCTGCACAAGAAGAACAGGCTGATCGCGAAATATATGTAGACCAATAAGTCAACGCTCCAGATCGATGCATCGTCGGTCGATCCGATGGATACGGCACTTAATGAGGCGACCTCGGCAGGCAGGACATCAATACTCTTTTCGCTATTAAATAGCACGGGTAATTTGAATAATGGAATAATAAGTGCCAGGACTCCTGCGCCTATTAGATAGAATCTCATTGTTGTGTATTGACGTTCTTTTCTTAACAAGAACCAGTACGCCAGCGTCAATGCCAGATGTACAGCGGCAAGTTCGATCAGGTAATTACTCATGACTTTCTGGCTTTAAGTTTTTTAAGATCTTTAAGAAGTTCCTCCAGTTCATTGAGGGTTAGACTATTCTCTTGCGTGAAAAACGAAACCATCTGTTGATAGGAGCCGCCAAAGTATTTTTTGACAAAGCCCTTCATAAACGCTTTCGTATAGCTGGCTTTCGTAATCAGCGGAAAATACATATGGGACTGGCCGTGTGCTTTATGTCCGACAAAACCCTTTTGTTGCAGGATGCGCACGATGGTCGAAACTGTACTGTATGCAGGTTTTGGCTCGGGCAATTCCTCAATTATGTCTTTCACAAATGCCGACTTTATTGTCCACAGAACCTGCATGATCTCTTCCTCGGCTCTTGTCAGCTCTTTTATTTTCTGATCCATTTGTATCTCCGATTGAATTGGTAATACCAAACTAAATCTTTAGTTGGGATTATGCAAGTATTCTGAGCTAAATATTTAGTTGGCTGTTTCACGCCAGCGTTAAGACACCCTTTTTTAATACAACCAGTGGCTGGATTATTTTATCAAACTCGAACACCGGCAGCACAGGCCGGTGAGTGACGCTGATTATGGCTTTGATTTTACAAGGGGATGAATGTAGCTGGCTAGGCACCTAGGCTAGGTTCCCAGGTAGGTTGCCAGGTAGGCAGGCAGCTGTGATGTCACATAATCACGTCTTCATAGCCGCTCTTGATGACAGTGGATACGATCTTAAAACGGACGGCGCCGACGATGGAATTCCTGGCGTGAGCGGGAATGATGATAGCTTGTCCGACCTCCAGGGGAAAAGACTTGGCTTCGATCCTGACTTCCGCCCTACCCTCGATCACCATGATGAAAGTATCAAAAGGCGAAGTCCTTTCAATTAACTCCTTTCCTGCGTCCGCTGACACGACACTGACTGTTCCCGTCGCTTTTCTTAGAATATCATGCGAGGTCACACCATTCGGGACGTATTTAACCATGTCCGCTAGTACAAAGACGTGGCCTTTTCCAATTTCACCAGCTTCCATATCGCAGGCGTCACAGGATTGTCTTGTTGCCCCCTAAGATGGCATTGGGAGAGTGTTTAGCCGATGGCATTCCATCTGCTAACTTTCTTAGGTGGTCGATCACATCATGAAGTTTCTGGTGCATTCGTGCCTCCAGTCCTTCCAGAAGATGTATTTCTATCGCCGCTACCAATTTGGCATCAGAATCAATTGTGCGTGGAAATAAGGTTTGATGTTCCCTTGCCTGGTCATGTCGACCTTCCGTCGGAATAAGCTGACTGGGATCTTTTTGTGTAATATTTATCATCTCGTTTATTTTTTCAAATGCAAATGACAGAAAATCGGATCGTAGAAAAGAAAAAGGGTCAGGCCTTTTAACCCGCCCCAATTCAATTGCCAACTATACAAGACATTCATGTTTTCAACCAGACACCTTCGTGTTTACCTGGCGCCAAACGCAAATGTCGGTGTATCGCGGTGGAAAAGCTTTACATATTGACGATGGACAATTACACAAATCACACATGCCAACCATCACTTAAATTGAGATAGCTACAGATTCTCAAGATTGCTGTTCCTCGCTTTCTTCATCTTTTTAAAATAAGACGGCGTCAGACCTGTTATCTTTTTGAACTGATTTGACAAGTGGGCTACACTGCTATAGTGTAATTTATAGGATATCTCAGTGAGGTTTAATTCATCGTACAAGAGCAGCTCCTTCACACGCTCAATCTTATTGATGATAATAAATTGTTGTATTGTTATTCCTTTCACTTCAGAAAAGATATTGGAAAGGTACGTGTAGTCATAATTCAATTTTTCGCTGATGTAATCGGAATAGTTTTCGGCCGGTACTTCATCCATATAATGGATCATTTCTGTGATCACATTCTTAATTCGTTCGATGAGTATGCTTTTATTGTCATCCAGCAATTCCAGGCCTGACCTCAAAAGATTTTCACGCAGCTTCAAGCGCTGTTCATCGGTGATGCCATCAGGTATTTCCACTACGCCAAGGTCAATGGCTGTACTGTTTAGTCCGACTTTTTTCAGCTCATCCCTTACCATCAGCTTACAACGGAGGCTAACCATATACTTGATGTATAATTTCATAACCTGAACGTCTCGCCACTCTGACTGACAAGTAAACGCATCATCCATCTGGCTTGCCGGCAGGGCCAATCTAACGCTGGCAGCCTGATCCAGGTGCTAAACTTTTTAGTTGGAAGTTCATGTTTGACTGCAGCTCGGAATACAAGGCCGATCTGTCTCTGGCATCTGGTAATAGCGGTCCTTTCAAGAACATTTACCAATCGCAAGACGATGATGGAACCAAAACGATAAGGTGTATCAAAAGAATAGGTGAGCATTATTGGGGACGCGTGGATAACAGCGTAATTGCGTTAATCGTTCATCCCCCCTGGAATACGGCCAAAATACAGAGAAACAAACTCAACCGATCCGGACGCCTATCTTCCTGCTTCGCTTCTGCAGGCGCGGACGGGTATCGCGGTGAACAAGATCCTTCACAGCAACATCGAATTCCAACCTGAATGCCTGGTTTCCTGTTTTGTCATAAATGGCGACAGTCCTTTCTCCGTTGTCCAACTTTTCCAAGATGGCGGCCGCATCAATCGATGCATGTCCGCGATAAATTTCTTCGGATAGCTCCCCGGTGAACAGTTCTTGCAATAGAATGCTCAGCGAATCGTGCACGGAAGCATAGATTGACAAATGCATCCATCCCATAGGGCCATCGGCAATCCGCTTCAGCAACTGGAATGGATGAACCTGATTTCCGGTTGACTCGATCCTATAGATACAGACCATTTTCTTATTCTTCTTGTCAAAGAAGCAACACTTAAAATAGAGCGGCAAGTTCGTCGGGATAAGCATAGCTGTTTTAGTTTGGTTCAAATGTGGTCGATCAAGTTATACACGTGTGATAGGTTCAATGGTCACTTCCAGTATTAGGTCCCATAAATCCGCCATAGTATTTGGTGTCTTGTGTGTGGAAATTTGCTTCGGGCCAATGACCTTTATCAAATCCAGGGTGGTTTTCAAAAGACGCTACATTTTGATCAAAGATGAATGCTTGTTTATTCGCATCCAGGACCAACGCTTCAAAAGGTACTGCGAAATACTTTTGCCGCATCCCCATAAATCCACCAAAGGCGATGATCACATATTCAATGTTTCCATTGTCGACGTTCAGCATGATGTCCATAATTTTGCCGAGGTCATCGCCAGTCTTGTTGTACACTTTATCCCCGATGATCGAGGACGCTGTCAGGATCCTTACAGGTTGATTGGCATGATTACCCGTATGGTTTTTCCCCGTGGAATTATCTAATTCATTTTTTTCCATAATATTATTTGATTGCATGATATTACTTGATTGCATGGCATGTACTACTAAAAAGGTCAAAGCACAAGACCTGTCTCAAAGACATTTGCAGCTGACCTGCTTGCTGAACGCAAGAATGTGATACTTTAATCGGAAGCACAAAAATACCCCATTCACGGCGGATGGTATTACAGATGGCGGGAATAACCTTGCATATATCACACATCAGTCCGAGAGCATTACCTTCATCACCAGGGACAATCAGGCTGTATTGACTAGATAAAGCAAGAAATCACGTTATGGCCCTTTACCAACCTGTGAATCGTATAACTTTTTGTGTTTTCCCTGTAATGTTAAAAAGCGCGCAAATAATCACCTTGCCGGCTCAATTAAATGAATATCATGTCTGAGTTCCGGTTTACAAGAGGGAAGAAAGAACAGCAAAAGAAGTTTCTAGCATGAAGCAACAATTATCTGCCTATGTTCCGGATGGAGTTATCAATGGTCTGTGAAAAAACAAAAAGCAATGCACTCAATCGAAGACAATAGTTCCGGCAATACAACGATCAACGCTACGGTAGCATTACGCCTATTCATCACAAGCCTGATAAAACGTTACACAAATTCGTTCACGGCAATTATCGTCGTCCCGCTGCACGAAATCCTCGACAACATATACCAGCTGCTTTCGCATGGTCCGACTTGTCAGTCGTCATTGTCCTTTATACGCGTGCCCGGCGCTTTACATCCCAGTTCTCTTGTAGAATCTGACCTGATGCTCAGCAAATCCCAATAGGGCAACTTGACTTTTCAGGGGTGTTTAACGGTCAGGAAACGAATCACTCCCTTCAAAGCTGATTATTCATCACAATCAAAATGCAATCCGGCTCTATGACGGCCGCACCAGGACAGAAAGGCGCTCAATAGATACTATCTGTATACTTTCTCCAGGAATCTCGACAGTGTATGATGAATTGGAACGAGTTGATGGTTTTAGGACGATAACCTCTGTTTTACCGTCAAGAAGACATTTGCTTCCCCGTGTTATTTGACTTGTCATTAAATATTAATTTGAAATAAATTGCGATTGAGTTTTAAGCAGATAATTGCTGATTGAATTTTCAGGGTCCAGGCTGGGCTTTCTTTCGATACGATTATATTGAACTACTTTCCTGTTCTAAAAAAATAACCCGGCCGTAGCGGGAATGGCCATCTTTCGAGTTCAGTTCACTTGTTTAACAAATTTGAAACTTGAAACTTCTTTAATCTCAAACGTTTCTTCAAGATAAAGGTTTTCTGTACCAGATTGTTTGATGTTGCCGTTTGACGGTACCCCACATTAAAGACCATCCTCCTCGGATCAGCGACTCACAGCTACAATTAAAATACCATGACGCCGCATGTACCAACGTTGATATATGGAAAGCAAGGTAGGCAAACGTGACACGGAAAAGACGATTCCGCCCATGTATTTTTACTTATTCATAGTAATAATGGCTCCTGTTAAAAATACTTCCTACTTGCCCTATTCC
>DASVBA010000441.1:0-3611 GCA_036376095.1 Chryseolinea sp. | reverse complement strand
AATTCATTTAAACAATCAACTAAACTCTTATGCCAATGTGGAATTTCAATTCCAAATGTCTTTTTGATCTTGCGCTTGTCCAGGACACTGAACACGGGTCTGGTCGCTAACGTTTTGTACTCCTCGGTTGGTATAGGCAGAACCTCACAACGGAATTTGTAATGGTCGACGATAAAACGGGCAAGATCGTACCACGAAATACATCCCTCATTGGTATAATGATAAACTCCTGGGCTATCGGCTCGACCCGAAGAAGTTGCTTCTATAATTTTTATAAGAGCAGCCGCCAGATCACGCGCGAAAGTTGGCGACCCGATCTGATCATTCACTACATTGATAGATTGCCGCTCGCTTGCCAGCCGCGAAATTGTCTTCACAAAATTCCTTCCATACGAGGAGTACACCCAGGCTGTCCGGATCACATAGGCGTCCTTTAACGTCGACAGAACATGCACCTCCCCTTCAAGTTTCGACTTGCCGTATACCGATAGTGGATTAGTTTCCGCTGTCTCAAGGATTGGCTTATTACCCCTTCCATCAAAAACGTAGTCAGTCGAGATGTGAATTAGCCGGATATTCTCTGTGCGACAAATCCCGGCCAATGTCTTCACGGCTCCGGAATTGATTCTATACGCCAGTTCACGATCTTCTTCAGCGCGGTCCACGGCGGTATAAGCCGCACAATTGATGATAAAATCGAAGTTTTTTCCATTGAAAAAACGGAAGATAGCTTCATCGCTCGCCAGATCCATTTCCTCCACATCAACAAAGACATAGTTGTAATGATTGGCTTGGCTTGCGATCCTTTTTATTTCGCTGCCTAGTTGGCCGTTCGCTCCTGTTACGAGAATGTTCAAGCCGTTGAATTTAAAATTTGACAAACTCCTCGCAACAAACCGCATTTCGAAAATGACTCGTCATCCTCAACCAAGTTAACATCAAGTCCAATATCTTTCATTACTTCAGCGATGAACGATTCTATAAAGCCTTTCGTGTCCTCCACAACCTTGGGCTCGGCATAAAGATCCTTAAATACGGTCTCGAAAATCTTCATCAGGAATTAGGCAAATTGCGTTCGTTCACGATCTTCAAGAGATACTGTCCATACCCGTTCTTGGCCAACGGTTGGGCTAGCTCTCGTAACTGTTCTTTAGAGATGTAACCTTTCCGATAGGCTATCTCCTCGAGGCACGCGATCTTTAGCCCCTGGCGTTCTTCGATGGACTCCACAAAATTAGATGCATTCAGCAATGATTGATGCGTTCCCGTGTCAAGCCACGCCATACCCCTTCCCAATAACTTCACATTGAGTGTTTTTTCCGCCAAGTAAAGTTTGTTAAGATCCGTTATCTCAAGCTCGCCGCGTGCCGACGGTTTTACCTGCTTTGCTTTTTGAACTACTGTATTGTCGTAAAAGTAAAGTCCAGTAACCGCGTAGTTCGACTTCGGCTCTTTTGGCTTTTCTTCCAATGAAATTACTTGCCCCTTCTGGTCAAATTCAGCAACGCCATATCGCTCCGGATCGCTCACGTAGTAACCAAAAATGGTGGCGCCTTTGGATTGTTTTGCAGCATCCTCTAAAACGTGGCTAAAATTATAACCGTAGAAAATATTATCACCCAAAATAAGCGCGCACGGATCATTGCCGATAAAATCTTCTCCGATAAGGAATGCCTGCGCAAGTCCATCCGGAGAAGGTTGGACCTGGTATCGTAGCGAGAGACCAAATTGCTCACCATCACCAAGCAGGTACCTGAACAGCTCCGTGTCGTGTGGTGTTGATATGATTAGTATTTCGCGGATGTTAGCCAGCATTAGCACGGATAGCGGATAGTAGACCATCGGCTTGTCGTAAACAGGCAGAAGTTGTTTCGAGATTGCTTTGGTCGCCGGGTAGAGCCTCGTTCCCGAGCCCCCTGCTAGAATGATTCCTTTCACTTATTCAGAAATTACGAGAACGCTGATTCATCTGTGTCTAAACTTCGCTATAGAACCTCGTCAGACCATTTGCTTCTAACAATGGCACGGCGGTGATCTTACTACTCAGTACTTAAGTCAGCAAAGTTAGGGAATGAAGCGGAATACCCCAACCATCCAACAATGCGTTTGCACAACATTACGGGCATTAATTGTTGAGCAGATCACCCAATAGTCCGAAGACGCCTTTGTATTCTGCCTGATCCTTAGAGCATTGAAACACTACATCCGTCCCGTTGGGTCATGGAATTACTAGCGACGATTAATATGTTTCTCAAGTGCCCCGACAATTCCATTCAAGCGAGTGTATAAGCACGGCTTGAATCACATTTTTCAAACTCTCCTAAGGTCAATAACATTCAACGATGGAAGACTTTTGAATCTCTTCAATGCCAATGGGGCAAGTATATACTAAAAGGATCAGGATTTTAGATCGCGGATCTTCTTTTCCCACTGCCATGCATGCTGAAGTGAATCCTCTACCGAGTACTTTGTTTCCCATCCCAAAACTTTATTCACCTTGGCCGGATCGGCGTAAACTTTTTCTACATCGCCAGAGCGCCGGGGGCCCACAACATATTGCAACTTGACGCCGGTGACTTTGATAAATTTCTGGATAAGTTGAAGAACTGACACTCCGACACCTGTACCAAGATTAAACACTTCGTAAAGAACTTTTTCCGTTCGACTTGACAAAAACTCCATTGCCTTTACGTGCGCAATGGCGACATCGACAACGTGTATAAAATCGCGGATACAACTTCCATCGGCTGTATCATAATCGCCGCCGAACACTGTCAATTTTTCCCGTACTCCGGCAGCGGTTTGCGTGATATAGGGAACCAGATTATTTGGCGTTCCGATCGGGAGTTCTCCCATCATTGCGCTGGGATGCGCACCGATCGGATTAAAGTATCGCAGTGAAATTACTCTGAAACCTGTACGATATGCGTCCTCAAGTATTCTTTCGCATACCTGTTTGGTGGCACCATACGGCGATTCGGCCCTTTTGAATGGAGCGCTTTCATTTACTGGGATGTGATCGGGTTGGCCGTACACCGTGCACGATGACGAAAAAATCAAATCCTTCACGCCATTCTGCTGCATCACTTCGAGCAACGTAACCATAGAACCAACATTGTTACGGTAGTAGTCCAAAGGTTTTTCAACGGACTCGCCTACCGACTTAAATGCGGCGAAATGAAGCACGCAGGTGAAGGGGCCTTCTTGCTTGAATAATTTTGAAAGAAAATCTTTATCACAACAATCTCCTTCGACGAATTTAACTGGCTTCCCTGTGATTGCCTTAATACCGTCCAATAACGTTGTGTCGCTTTTTGAGAAGTTATCAATCACAACGGGATCGTAACCCGCTGAGATCAGTTCAACAACCGTATGTGCTCCAATATAACCGGAGCCGCCTGTGAGAAGTATTTTTTTTTGTGAACTCATTTTGTTTTTATAGTGCTACAATCTTGCAGTAACCTTGTCTCTTTCAAGAATCCCCTTCACGTCATAAACTACCGTCTTTTCGTATCTGATTGCATCCCAATCAAGACTAATGAACTGTTCATGTCCGACGGCAAGGACAATAGCGTGATACTTTTTGTTCAGCTTTTTAATAAGGGGTATGT
>DASVBA010000439.1:0-3327 GCA_036376095.1 Chryseolinea sp. | reverse complement strand
ACATACCGGAATAACTTCAATCTTTTTGCCTGCCAATACCGACAATGCAATTACAGGATGAGTGACACAACCCCATTTTTGGATGAGGTCGCCCTGGTGGGTCACAATATGATCCCGAGGAATTGGTCCGAGCACTGCTATCTTTTTCATCTCAATAATTTTAGTCGGGTGTACGTTGCCTTATAGGATGTTTCATTGAAGGATTTCGCCTGGTATACGTATCTGTTTAGCTTACGAGGAAAGCAGCGCCAAAAACACCGGCGCTATCGCCAAGGAGAGGCCGGACTACAGGTGTATCGAGCCTATTGTTAAAAACGTATTTTCGAAGAGAATCTAGTCCGCGATCATAAAGCAAGTCAATATTCCCTACTCCACCCCCAACGACAACAACATCAGGATCCAGTATGTTGATGACAACGCTCAATGCCTTCCCGAAAAACTCGACCAACCTCATCATCGTC
Source organism: Chryseolinea sp. (assembly GCA_036376095.1). GTDB lineage: Bacteria > Bacteroidota > Bacteroidia > Cytophagales > Cyclobacteriaceae > Chryseolinea. The sequence goes on along the minus strand of DASVBA010000439.1, from coordinate 2,866 downwards.
TTTTGCGCAGTTGGATCCACTTTTGATTCCGCAAGGGCCACAATGTCTTTCAGAGGTTTTTTATTACCGGTTTCATTAAAGTAGTATTTTTCGAGTGCGGGTCCGGAAATTACTTTTTCAACACAGCCGGATTTGCCACAATAACAAGGTCCTCCGGATTCATCTAAAAAATTGTGTCCCCATTCACCGCCAATACCCTGCAATCCAAAAATAGGTTTTCCGTCTACTACAATTCCACCACCAACGCCACTGCCCATTATAACTCCGAAGACTACTCTTGCTTTGGGAAACTGTTCTTTCACAACCCCAAGTCTGGCTTCTGCGAGCGCGAAACAATTTGCATCATTGGCAATTTCTATCTTCAGTCCAAGAATCTTTTCGAGGTCAGCTTTCATTGGCTGACCATTCATGGCGACGGAGTTGCAATTTTTCATCGTGCCCAGCTTTGGATCCAGTATACCTGGCGTGGCAAAGCCAATCCTGGAGGGTTTTGTGCCGGCGTATTTCTTCATCATATTCACCACCTTCTCCGCCTGTTCAAGAATATGAGGATAACCCTGGTCTGCTTCGGTGGGAACACGGTCTCTAAACAGAACCTTAGGGTCTTTGGCCGACTTCAGGATAACTCCTTCGATCTTTGTGCCGCCCATGTCAATGCCCCAAAGATTATCTTTACTTATGGATGCTACCTTCTTTGCCATTTGACTATATCACAATCGTTTACATCCGTAATTTAAGAGTCTGAACGGATAATCTTAGACAGTACATCAAATTTTTAATGGGTTAAACAGTGTAGATAATCCCGCATTTTTTGCGCTGAATTTTATATTTACATGAAGTTTCGTTGCGAAGATATCAGGGCTTCCAATGCCTTCAGTTCAAGGGATGTTTTTGAATGGTCCCAGCCAAGAACGACTGCGCATTCATTTGCAATTTCGTTCTTCCATTTCTCTACCTGGTGAACATCAAAGTAGATCAGGCCCGTTCGGCGCACAAAGAAATCCTGAAGGTTGCAGATCATTTCATGTTGTATGCAGAACGAGAGTTGTGCTTTCAGCAGTGCAAGCGCGGGTTGTGCGGCACTAAATTTTGTCGTCCGGCTAAGTATCTCGTCTGCCTGTACTCCAAAGTTCTCAACGAGATAACTAGCCGCACTTGGAACCCCCAGCGTGCTTAGCTTCACTGAAATGCTCTGCACAAATTTCTTAACATCCTTGACGCTTGAGAACCCATTGCCAGCCAGCTTGATCCTATCAGTTTGACAAGGTGCAAGCTTGCGGTCATCGAAATGTTTCTTTATTACCAGATTGACTACACGCTCCGCCATCTTGCGATAGCCGGTAAGTTTGCCCCCCGCCATAGAGATCAGTCCTGACGGCGACTCGAAAATCTCGTCCTTACGCGAAAGTTCTGACGCAGATTTCCCTTCTTCATGTATCAATGGACGAAGTCCGGCCCAACTCGATTCGATATCGTCTAACGAAAGTTTGACAGATGGAAATGTCGAATTTACAGCAGCAATAAGATATTGAGCATCTTCACGGGTTGTAAATACACGATCTTTGTCACCAACGTAGCTTGTGTCGGTCGTTCCAACGTAGGTTATGCGTCCCCGCGGAATAGCAAAAATCATCCGGCCATCGTCGACATCAAAATAGATTGCTTGCTTCACCGGAAGCCTCGAATGCGCAACGACAATATGAACACCCTTTGTAAGATGAAGACGTTTCCCGGTTTTTGATCGATTTATCTCTCTTAAGTCATCCACCCACGGGCCGGCAGCGCTCACCACTACGCTCGAATTAATGGTAAACTCGTTACCCGAAAACTCATCTTTTACCTTTACGCCCCTGATCTGCTCTTCATTGTAAACAAAATCGAATGCCTGACAATAACTTAAGATCACAGCTCCATGCTTCACGGCTGCTTTGATAATCTCGATCGTTAGCCGCGCATCATCTGTTCGATACTCAGCGTAAATGGCTCCTCCCTTAACGTCATCTTTTCTTAGCAAAGGTTCACACTTGAGCGTCTGCACCTTTGTAAGCATCCTGCGTTGATCTTCTGGTGTAACGCCAGCGAGCCAGTCATAAACCTTCAGACCGATTGAAGTTAGCCAATAGCCCAAGCCTTTTTTTTCGGAGAGCGGCAACAGCATCTTCTCGGGTACTACAAGGTGTCGCGCAAGCCGATGAACGACGGCCCGTTCACTTCCTACTTCTTTCACAAGTCCAAATTCCAGCTGCTTTAAATAACGCAGGCCGCCATGGATGAGCTTTGTCGACCGGCTGCTGGTACCAAAGGCAAAATCGTTCTTCTCCACTAATGCGGTCTTTAATCCTCTGGACGAGGCATCGAGCGCAATACCCGCTCCTGTAATACCTCCTCCAATAACAATGAGGTCGTATGACTGGCCGGCCAGTTTTGATACAATCTCCTTGCGGTTCAAATAAGAGAAGTCAGTCACTTATGCCGATCGTTAAAACTTTGACATCCTAAATATAACTCAAGCAAATGTTTTTGTACAATCCTTGCTTGATTCAGTCCATCCCCTTGGTCAACGGTAGGGCTATTCAGCGTGGTCAGTCTTCTTTCGACCATCCTTTTGTTCTTTCTACTGCTTTCAGCCAGCCTTTGTACAATCTATCGCGCGTTGATTCTTCCATTTGAGGAATGAATCGTTTCTGTACTTTCCTGTTCCGTACAATGTCTTCCTTCTTCCACATCCCGATTTGTATGCCCGCAAGGTAAGCAGCACCCATTGCCGTTGATTCAATAACCTCTGGTCTTTCCACTTGACTTCCAAGAATGTCTGCCTGGAATTGCATCAGTATATTGTTGGCGCAAGCCCCTCCATCCACTTTCA
>DASVBA010000422.1:0-7186 GCA_036376095.1 Chryseolinea sp. | reverse complement strand
CACCCACCACTGAACAGTCAACTTCCGCTGGCGCCTCCGCAGGGTACTCTATTCAGCTTCCTTCCACACAGGTATATTCGGTAAGGATAGAAGCGGATGGCTATGTAAGCTCCATGGAAAAACTCGATATACAAACTTACGAGATGAAGGACCTGGAACTGAACTTTAAGCTTCAGCCAATAGAAGTCGGGACGACAGTTAACCTCAAAGACGTTCTTTTTGAACAAGGCAAGACAAACCTGCTCACCCAGTCTTACCCGGAGCTTGACCTCGTGGTTTCTTTCCTTAAAACAAATCCAAAAGTTAAAATTGAATTGGCCGGACATACGGACAATCGTGGAATACCTTCACAGAACGTCAAATTATCGCAGGCCCGCGTTGACAAAGTAAAATCCTACCTGGTGTCGAAAGGTATTGAGGGCAGACGGATTTCAGGAAAGGGATACGGTGGCTCAAAACCGATTGCCAGCAATGATAATGAGGAAACACGTCAACTGAACAGACGAGTGGAGTTTACTATTAAAAAGTTCTAAAGTAGAGTCCGCCGATAAAGTTGTTTCATACCCGATAATGATCGGGGCTATCCCGTGGCGCATCACAATGAAATTGCGTTGTGCCCTCGTGGTTCTTCGCGCCCTTTGTGACCTGCATTAAGCTAAATCGATGAAAGGTCACGATCAAGATTGGTGCAGAAGTAAATTTGTGCTCCCACACGGCTGCTCAAAAGACATTCTTGGCCAATACCTTCATCACATCATTCTTATAATTCCTTCCGATTGGAATGCTGTGCTTGCCGATCTCAACATCAGTGGCAGAGTACGCATCTATTTTGTCGATGTTGACTATAAAAGAACGGTGGATCCGCAGGAACTGCTGACGGGGGAGACTCTCTTCAAGGTAGCTTATCTTCTGCTGGGTTATGATTTCCTTCTCGTCTGTCCTGACTTTAACATAATCCTTTATACTTTCAATATAAAGCACGGCAGCCATTTTCGTCTTGATCATCTTCTTGTCCACTTTGAAGTATACATAGTCGTCTGCGGCTGCTTCATTTTTTTTAGCAGGTTGCGCGGGTGTGGCTGTCGATTGCTGATGCATTACTTTAGCAACTGCCTTCAGGAATCGTTCAAAAGGAATCGGCTTTAATAGATAGTCTATCACTTCCAGGTCGAAACCATCGATCGCATAATCCCTGAACGCCGTAGTGAAGATCACTTTCGGTGGATTCTTTAAAGTCTTAAGAAATTCAATTCCTGATAGCTTCGGCATTTGTATATCGAGGAATATCAGGTCAACGCTATGTTGCTGCAGATAAGCAAACGCCTGAACAGCGTTGCGAAAAGTTCCTTTGAGCTCAAGCTGATCGATCCGCTTTACGTACGATTCAACAATTTCAATTGCAAGCGGTTCGTCGTCAACTATAATACATTTAATGGCCATGCCTTGGGTTAAAATAAAACAAAGGTCTTCACACTTGTATCGTAAGAATCACGAGGAAGGTTTCTTCGCCGCTGATAATTTTTATCTCGTGCTGACCGGGATAAAGCAGATCCAACCGTCTTTTGACATTCTGAATTCCAATCCCTTCTTTCTTCGCGTGTCCATTCTCGGAGGATTTATTGTTTTCAACTTTCACTATCGTGATCCGTGGCTGCAAGTCGACCGTGATCTTTACCCATGATTGTTGCAATTCTTCGCTTGCACCGTGTTTGAAGCAATTCTCAACAAAGGGTAGCAGGATAAGCGGCGCGATCTTCCTTTCATTAACCTCGCCCGACACCCTTAGGTCGACGTCAAGCTTGTCTCCATATCTCATCTTTTCGATATCGATATAGTTACGAATGAATTTTATTTCCTTAGCCAGCTGGACCTCGTCGCTGGTACACTCATAAAGCATGTAATTGATCAGTTCTGAGAGTTTGAGTACCGTCTCGGGAGCACGGTCTGATTTCTTTAGCGTCAGGGCATAAAGATTATTCAATGTATTGAAGAGAAAATGAGGATGGATCTGCGTCTTTAAGAAGTTAAGCTCTGCACGAAGTTTTTCCTGAGTAAGCACCTGTTGAGCATGTTGATTGGCATACCAATACTTCAGAAGCTTGATCGCGACGGCAAAAAAGGTTACCGGATAAATGCTTACGAACATCTTGATGATCTTGGGCAGATAAAAGAATGGATCCCGCAGGGCCTCGGGGTAATAGATCGGATAATCAATGTTGAAGGCTACATACCTTTGAAGAATTCCGGCCACAAACGACGAGACGAGTAGCCAAAGAAAGAAGCTTGCATATCTGCCGGGCAGAAGAAAAGATGGCAACAGAAAGTAGAGCGTAAAATAGGTGAACGCGATCTTTACCGGAAGGTAAATTGCCTCTTCCAAAAAAGTCTGTTGATAGTTGTCTTCAAAGCTGCCCCAAAGAATTGCATAAAAGACAAGGTGAAACACCCAAAACAGAACATGTTGAAGGATCCTGTTGCCGAACACCCAATCTAACTTCTTTTTAAGCAAAGCCTTTCAAGCGATAAAATGCCGAGTAATAATGTTGACGCTGGACCAACAAAACTTCAATGATCCCGGCCCGAAAATTAACGTAAAGTCGGGTATTTAAATGACTTCTCTTCCCGAGGACTCTCTTAGACGGACCAAATTCCATTCACGCCTGACGAATCGCGCTGGTCAGCTTGTAGTTGCATTATAGTGCTCCGGCTGACCATTCAAGAAGGAGTCTAAGAATAAATAGTTTCGCAATCGTATTCAGAGATAGATATCCTATAGGTTCACTCTTAACGTTCTAACGATGCGAAAAATCCTTCTTCTTTTTCTTGGCATCTGCAGCGCGATGCTCGCAGCATACTTATTACTTTGCCCCCTATAACCCATTCCCCACGTCCCCAGCGAAACCCCGCGCCCCTGCGGTTCACACACCCAGCACTCACACTCACACTCACACTCACACTCCCACTCACCTCACACCAACACCAAACTCCTCCCACCTCCTAACTCCTAACTCCTAACTCCTCCCCCTAAAACCCCTCCGCCTTATCATCCCCCCGCGGATCAGCTCCACCCTCCAGTTTTCCATCAGCCAATACCAGGATTGCGTCAACACGGCCCAGTCCTCCGCGCTGCTTGAATGCATGCCCCATCTTAACAAGCGTAAGACTGTCGTCGTTGGAAAACGCTCCCGTTTCTGTCTGTAAAGAATCGGGCACCCATTGGCTATGAAACCTCTTGGCGCCGACCGCTTCCTGCATCGTCATCTTGTGTTCTGTTACATTGAGGATTGTCTGGAACACTGACGTGATGATGGTCGTACCACCCGGCGTCCCGACAACCATAAATAGCTTTCCGTTTTTCTCGAGGATGGTTGGTGTCATCGAGCTTAACATCCTTTTATGTGGCTCGATCTTGTTTGCCTCGCCGCCGATCGCGCCGTACATATTAGGCACACCAGGTTTTGCACTGAAGTCATCCATTTCGTTGTTTAAAAGGAATCCCGAACCGGCCACGACCACTTTAGATCCATAGCTATCATTTAATGTCGTCGTTACCGATACCGCATTGCCTTGCGGGTCGACAATGGAAAGATGAGTGGTCTGTTCTGATTCTACCAGCAGGAATGTACCCTCCTTGATAGCAAGACTGGGCGTTGCTTTCTCAGGATTGAAGTCGCTCATTCGCTCATGGATGTATAGATCGTTGGTCAGCTTGTCGACGGGTACCGAATAGAAGTCGGGATCACCGAGGTAGACGGCACGGTCTGCGTAAGCTCTGCGTTCTGCTTCTGTCATCAGGTGCACCGTCTTATAGGAGTTGTGCCCCCATTCGGACAGGGGGTAAGGCTCGACAGACTTCAACAGTTGCACCAGCGCAACGCCACCACTAGACGGCGGTGGCATTGAAATGATCTTGAATTCTTTGTAGTGGCTTATCAAAGGTTGTCTCCATGCGACGTTGTAACTGATAAGATCTTCATACGTGATCAGCCCGTTTCCGCGTTTCATTTCCCCGACAATATCATCGGCGGTTTTGCCCTCATAAAAACCCTTGGCTCCATGGTCGCGTATCCTTTCCAGCGTGTGGCCCAGATCGACAAACCAGATACTATCTCCGGTCTTCCATTCATCCTTGATGAGGAAGTCCGGTTCAACCGAATTGAATTCTTTCAGGTCGTCCTGGATGCTGTTAAGTCCTTCAGCTTCCTGAGCCGTAAGTGTGAATCCATTAAGAGCAAGATCAATCGCAGGTTGAACAAGGTCCTTCCAGGGGAGTGTGCCATATTTGGTGTGCGCGGCTTCGAGTCCGGCTACCGTTCCAGGTATGCCATTTGCGAGATGACCTTTTTCGCTCAAACCCGCGACAACACCGCCCACTTCGTTGAGATACATGTTAGTGCTTGCAGCACCCGGTGCTTTTTCACGATAGTCAAGGGCATCAACGCTGCCATCCTGCTTGCGCAGGACCATGAATCCACCACCACCAATATTACCTGCAGAAGGATAGACGACGGCAAGCGCAAATTGAGTAGCGATAGCCGCATCAACAGCGTTGCCCCCCTTGCGCATTATTTCCACGCCGACCTTGGAGGCCAACGGATGCGCCGATACGACCATAGCTGAATCTGTGGTCAGTCCGACTACCCGTGCCTTCGGTTTCGAGTAACAGGCAACCAGCACTAAGGCAGATAAAAGTACAAATAGTCGATTCATCATTCAGCTATTGGTTTAGTCGCCGTAAAAGTATTAATTCCAGACAAACTTTATATTCCCAAATGAGCCTCAGAAAAGAGAAGGCCGCCCGTTTAAAGGTTCAGGTGCTTGATCAAACTACAAAGCTGATTGGCAAAAAGTCCTTTGACGATCTGTATGTGGACGACATCTGCGCGAAGGTGAAGATTTCGAAAGTGACGTTATTCAAATACTTTCCGCAGAAGGAAGATATACTGCTGTATTACTTCCGGATGTGGTGCCTTACCCGTTCGGTGGAGATGACGCAAAAACCGCGGGAAGGACTGGCGGGTATCTATTACCTCTTTGATAAACTCAGCGACGAATGCGAAGAACATCCCGGACTCATGCTTAGTCTGGTTGGCTACCTGTCTGATTTCAAGCGCTCTCCAAAACCTTTTCCAATCAAGGCGGAAGAGAAGAAGCTTGTGTTTCCTGATTTACCAACTATTGCCACACTCGAAATACTGTCGCTCGATCAGATGGTTGAGAAGTTTACATTGGAGGCAATATTCAGGAAGGAAATTACAAAGTCGATAAACACCCGCGATATAACCAACCTGATCCTCACCGTATTTTTTGGAGGAATTGTAATTGCTCACATCAACCACCAAAGCCCGCTAAAGATCTTCTTCCGCCGAAACCTCGACCTCCTGCTCAAGGGCCTTTCTTGACCCCCCACTTTTACATTCAGCGTTCAACATTTTACATTTTGAGTTCACTCCCGCACCACACACCCACACACCCACACACCCGCACTCACACCCCAACCCATAACCCATAACTCCTAACCCCTAACTCAATTCTTCACTTTCACCGTCTTCGTCCTCTTAATATGTCGATCCTTTTTCCGATCATACCACCTGTGATGGTATTTTGGCTTTACAACGGAGGCGGTTGTACCCGATTTTGGACCGCAGGAGGGCAGCAGAATTGAAAGCAGGACAACAGCTAAAACTAGTCTTCTCATGATTAGGAACGCCAAATTAGCACTTTTTGCTATATCGGGCGGATAAGTCCTTAAAGAAACGGTTCGTTAAGTTTGGCCGTATAATTACCTTTGTAAACCTCTTATTACCACCTTTATGAACACACCGAAGGAAAGGCCTGCCTACGATAGTGGATGTTGCCTGGTTTGTTCTTGTCTTCACTTAAATCTTTTAACACAATGAAAAACGTGCTGGTTAGTCTGTGCGTGTTGTTTTTGGTTTCAACATTAACTGTTGCTCAGGATGTTAAGGAATTTGATGCTGGTGTGGCCAAATTCCGCGCTAAGGATTATGATGGTGTAATAGATGCCTTTAGTACCATCCTCGCTAAACCTGATCATAATAAACGGCTGGACGAGGATCTTTATTTTTATCGCGGACAATCTTACTATCACAAGAATGAATACAACAAGGCGTTGGAAGATCTTGATCAAAGTCTTACGCTCAATCACTATCAGAAGGGGATGATCTACTGGTACCAGGCCCGTTGTTATGATAAGCTTGGAAAAAAGAGTGATGCTGAATCGAAGTACAATGAGGCCTTAACGGCTGCAGAAAACAATAAGAAAGTTTCCTCCCAGATCCTCGCCGACCGTGCACAATTTCATGCGAGGAACGGAAACAAAACAGCGGCTGACCAGGACCTCGCTCAGGCAAAGGCATTAGATCCATCGAACAAAGAAATTTCCGGGGCAACGGTTGCAGCGGCGACGGTCACACCCAGTCGTACACCCGGAGATGACAAGAAAACCCAGGTGATCGTAAAAAGTAATCCAAACACGAAGAAAGAAAGCGAGCCAGCGAGTTCTACGCCGGCTAATCAGCAGTCAACACAACAAAATTCGCCGCCCGTGTCTCAGGCAAATTCTGAGTTGATTGCCGCAATGGCAGCTACTTATAAGGATGAAAAACGGTACGCGCTTGTGATCGGCAATAGCAACTACAATAAAGAGATTGGTGTGCTGAAGAATCCATTGAACGACGCAACCGATGTGGCGACAGAACTCCGTAAGTCGAGTTTTGAAGTTCAGCTGGTAACCAATGCTACTTACGTTCAGATGCGTGAAGCCATGCGTAAGTTTCACGATAAGCTTACGGCCGGACCTGTCGACAAAACGGTCGGGCTATTCTATTACGCTGGACATGGTGTTGCTTACCAAGACGAAAATTATCTCGTACCGATAGATGCAGACGTGAAATTCGAAGATGATATTACAAGAATGTGTTTTCCTGTTCAGCGGATGGTGTTAGCGAACATGGAACGTTCAAACTCCAGGATGAACATAGTGATCCTTGATGCGTGCAGGAATAATCCCTTTCCCGCTACCTCGAGGTCAGTTTCATCGGGTCTGGCCGAAATGAAACGCGCTCGTGGGTCTTTTATCGCCTATGCTACGGCGCCAGGTTCCGTGGCTTCGGACGGCACGGGTCGCAACGGTCTGTATACCCAGGAACTTTTGAAGGCGCTA
>DASVBA010000399.1:0-5065 GCA_036376095.1 Chryseolinea sp. | reverse complement strand
GCATAGTCTTGAGCATATCCCGTGTAATAAGTTTAGGAGCTTTTGCTCCGGGCACTAAAACTCCGCCAATGATGAGATCTGATTCTGTTATCATTTCGCGTATGGTATACTCATTAGAAACAATGGTGTGAACATTTTTTGGCATTACGTCATCGAGATACCGCAGTCGATTAATGTTGAGGTCCATGATCGTCACATCGGCACCCATACCCGCTGCAATTTTTGCAGCATTGGTTCCCACGACACCACCACCTAGGATAAGAACTTTGGCAGGCTTAACGCCAGGGACACCCCCAAGCAGGATACCTCGTCCTTTCAATGGTTTCTCCAGGTACTTAGCGCCTTCCTGTATCGCCATGCGGCCTGCTACCTCTGACATCGGAATTAGCAAAGGAAGACTCCCGTCAATTCGCTCAACAGTTTCATAGGCGAGACAAACCGCACCACTATGAAGCATGGATTTCGCCAATGGTTCATAGGATGCGAAATGGAAATAGGTAAAGACAAGTTGATCTTTTTTAATGAGCTTATATTCCGGCTCAACGGGCTCTTTGACTTTCATGATCATTTCAGCCAACCCAAACAGCTCGGCGGCCTCCGCGGTCATTTTTGCTCCGGCTTTTGTGTACTCGTCGTCACTGAAGCCACTTCCCACACCGGCAGTTTTCTGGATGTAAACGGCGTGGCCGCGCTTCACAAGCTCTTGTGTGCCGGCAGGTGTTAAAGCAACGCGATTTTCATTATTTTTAATTTCCTTGGGTACGCCGATGATCATGGGACAAACGATTTAGCGGCGCAAATATAGCCAACATGGCCTTGAAAGTAGGAGCGACCCATTGATTTTTTGAAAAGCCTCTTAAAACATGAACAGAAACAGCCAATATGCTTTTTACGGGTCGCTGATGATGGGCATGGAAAACTATGGTCATTACGAAAAGCACTTGAAGTTCCTGGGCAAGGTGCACCTGACCGGGTTTAAAATGTTTTCACTTCGTCAGTATCCATACGTAATCAGAACTGATGATTCGAATCATCGGATCGTTGCAGAGCTTTATAAGGTTATCGACCGAAATACAGAACAATCTATACACGAAATGGAACTGGAGGAAGGTTATATTTTTTCTGAGGTCGAGATAGCAGATGATAAATTTGGTATCTATGTGTTTGATACTCGTGTGATCGATAGTGCCGAAATAATTGATGGCGACTGGCGTTCGTACAGAAAGCCGTAACGCGTTTGAAAGTCAACAGCGTTTTGTCTATTTTTGAACCTAACACCTGTTCACCTTTTTAACAAACCCTTCAACCTTGAGCGCAGTTAAAGAAGCAAAAGTAAAATTCTCGCAGGCAAAGGTTAAAGAAATTCTTGCCGACTACCGACTTGCCGTGGAGAGTCGCGAAGCGAGCCTTATCGGTAGAAAGGAAGTGTTTATGGGAAAAGCTAAGTTCGGCATATTTGGCGATGGTAAAGAGATCGCGCAAATAGCCATGGCTAAAGTTTTTCGCAAGGGAGATTTTCGTGCAGGATATTATCGCGATCAAACGTTCATGTTTGCAATCGGCGAGTTAACGGTGCAACAATACTTCGCTCAATTGTACGCTCATACAAGTGTTGAAGCAGACCCCGCTTCAGCAGGTCGGTTAATGAATGGTCATTATGCAACGCGTTTTCTGGATGACCAAGGTAAGCTAAAGGCGCTCACCGAATTGAGGAACAGCAGCGCCGACATTTCTCCGACGGCTGGCCAGATGCCCCGGTTGCTTGGATTGGCTTATGCTTCCAAACTTTTTAGACATAATGATCAGCTAAAAGAATTTAGCGGTCTTTCCAACAACGGAAATGAAATAGCTTTTGGAACGATCGGAAATGCCTCCACGTCGGAAGGTATGTTCCTTGAAGCAATTAACGCGGCTGGTGTGCTACAGGTACCTATGTTGACATCAATATGGGACGATGATTACGGAATTTCTGTTCCACAGGAATATCATACGACGAAGTCCAGTATATCCAAAGCACTTGCAGGCCTGCAGCGCACTGAAACTGAAAAAGGTTTTGAGATTATTACAGTTAAAGGATGGGATTATCCTGGACTACTGGAAGCTTATCAAAAAGCCGAGAAGATCTGCAGGGAAGAACATGTTCCAATATTGTTTCATGTTCAGGAGATGACACAACCCCAGGGCCACTCAACGTCTGGATCGCACGAACGCTATAAATCTAAAGAACGTCTCACGTGGGAAGCGGAATTCGACTGCATCAGGAAGATGCGGGAATGGATCATTAATGAAGTTCTGATCCTTCCTGAAGAGGTCGATGCAATTGAACGAGAGGCAAAGCTTTCCGCCAAGCAGGCAAAGGAGCGGGCATGGAGAGCGTTTATGGATGATGTCCGCAAGGATCAGATCATTGTGACGAAGATTATCGAGAAAGCTATCAAGCAGAGCCAGCGAGGCAACGACCTTATTCCGATCCGGGAAGATCTTGTTAAAGCAATAAATCCCACACGCCTGGAAACAATGCGCGCTGCCAAAAAGACGATCAGGCTTCTCGTTAACGAGGACATTGAAGCGAGGACAGAGTTGGTCTCTTGGATAAAGTATGCGGAAGAAGATAATATTGACCGGTATAGCTCCCACATGGTAAGTGTTTCTGATGAATCTGCGTTAAACGTGAAGGGCGTTGATGCAGTCTACACAGAGTCATCGTCATTAGTTGACGGCAGGGAAGTGTTGCAAGCTTGTTTTGATGCCGCGTTAAGTCGCGATCCCCGCGTGCTTGCATTTGGTGAGGACGTTGGAAAAATCGGAGACGTAAATCAAGGGTTCGCGGGTTTGCAGGCAAAGCACGGAGAATTGCGTGTAACAGATACTGGCATTCGCGAGTGCACAATTATAGGGCAGGGCATAGGTACCGCACTTCGTGGTTTAAAGCCCATTGCGGAAATTCAATACCTGGACTATTTTATTTATGCGTTGCCAACGTTGTCCGATGATCTTGCTTGCCTTTACTACCGAACAAAAGGAGGGCAGAAAGCTCCTTTGATTATAAGGACCCGTGGCCATCGTCTGGAAGGCGTTTGGCATGCCGGTTCACAGATCGGAATGTTACTTCATTCACTACGCGGGATCTATATTATATCGCCGCGCAACATGACACAGGCCGCCGGGTTTTACAATACAATGCTCAAGGCAGATGATCCTGCTGTGATCATTGAATGTCTTAATGGATATCGCCTGAAAGAAAGGCTTCCGGACAACATTGCGGAGTTCACTGTGCCTGTGGGGGTACCAGAGATCCTCAAGACCGGACGGGACATCACCGTGGTGACCTACGGTTCAATGTGCAGGGTGGTAATGGAAGCTGCGGAAGCATTAGAGGCATCGGGAATATCCTGCGAGGTGATCGATGTACAAACGTTACTTCCATTTGATATTCACCACTCGATCGTTGAATCGGTAAAGAAGACCAATAGAGTTGTATTCGCAGATGAGGATGTACCGGGTGGAGCGACATCTTTCATGATGCAGCAGGTACTTGAAGTGCAAAACGCCTATCAATATCTGGACAGCAAACCCGTGACAATTACAGCGAAGGAACATCGTCCGGCGTATGCGTCAGACGGGGACTATTTTTCGAAACCCAATCCGGAAGACGTTTTTGAGAAAGTGTATAACGTCATGGTTGAAGTGAACCCTTCAAAGTTCTCACCCATCTATTAACACTCGAAAAAAAAGTTTTTGAGAAAGCGTCTAGCGTTTGATTTTATCGAGCGTAAACTCGGGCGTTTCAATCCACTCGCTGTTGTTTAAATCTCGATCGCGGATCCTGACCCTGAGTTTAAGCGTCTTTATGCTAAAAATACTTTTCATCCCGCTGGTAACCATCGCATATTGAAGACTTCCTTCAAGCGGACCTTCTTTTTCGGTCAACACAGGAAACCGCTGATTGAATGAAATTGTACAAAATTCTTTTTCCCAATCAAATAGCTTGTAGCTGCTGCCTTCCTTAACCCAAAATTCAACTTCGATGTTGGCGTAGCTTGGATTCCTCTTGTAGTAGAATGTATCCAGGAGAACGTAAATTTTATCTATCCCCGGGTAAGCAAGAACCGTATCAACGTTATAGGTCTCATCAAAAATTTCTTTATCATCTTCGTCGACCAGAACATAAGTATACGTATAGTAGGTGCACGATGTCTGATCGTCAATGTAGGGAGGAATATTCAGGGCTGCATAGGCCGGATCACGTGCGGTCCGGACTGTCACTAGCTTTCCAGGCGCATTCGAAGGGACGTCAACGAATTGAGGAAGCTCCAGATACATGGTTTGCTTTTCCACTTTAAGAGTATCGTCTTCCGTCGCCAGGTAATAGTTCACATCATGAAAAGGAGGATCGATATCGGTGGAGGACAATCCCAAGTCGCCATTGCCATCACGAAAGGAAATGCTCAGCACCAGTGAATCTCTTTCTCCCACAGCCCTGGCTTCGCGAAAATAAATACCTTCAAAATCTATTTCCGGAGTGATCGGGAATTCTGGTGGATCAAAGCAGGCCGTTACGCCCATCGAAATTCCAAATAATAATATGCCTTTTAACGCTTTCATCCCGTACAATTTCAACTGGTTAAGTTAAGTAACACCTGGATACTTTTAAAAGTTTTGAAACAAATTAAAATGACCTGCAATGCGTGTTCCCAGAGGGTATTGACGATTCCACCATAAGACCCAACTTCGGAACAACAGAGGCCCGTGTATAACTCTGGGAGGAAAGCAGAACTTGAAGCTATATCATTAATTTGGTCAGTCTTAGCCACCCCTGGTGATTTTATCAAGGGTAAACTCGGGCGTTTCGATCGCGTTACTGTTATTTAGCTCGCGGTCCCGGATCCTGATCTTAAGCTTAAGAGTTTTATTACTAAAAACAGTTTTCATCCCGCTGGTTACCATGGCGTACTCAAGGTTTCCTTCCAGTGGACTCTTCTTGTCGCTCAGAATTGGAAATCGCTGATTAAAGGAAATTGTGCAAAACTCTTTTTCCCAGTCGAATAACTTAAACCCGGTGCCA
>DASVBA010000141.1:0-3233 GCA_036376095.1 Chryseolinea sp. | reverse complement strand
GGATAAAGGTTTTCTCTCTTCTGAATTTGGGGAGGCCACTGCTGTTCGCGGAGGTAAAAGAAAACGGTATTATCAGGTCACTCTTTATGGAAAGAAAGCACTCGAACAAATCATGCTCAACCGAATTCATTTGTGGGAAGCCATTCCTCCGATGGCATTTGGAAAATAAAAACCAGAATCCAAATGGATAACCCTCCGAAGATAGCGTTAAGATTCCTTCGATGGTTTTGTCACGCTCAACTGCTCGAGGACGTTGAGGGAGATCTTACTGAACTCTACCGTGCACGGGTAATGACCAACCGAACCAGAGCGAGGTTGCTCTTCGTCGCTGATGTGCTGCTTCTGCTTCGGCCGGGTATCATCAGAAATTTCAAGATACATCATCCAACAACCAATCTCCATATGTTACAACATCACATTAAAACCACGCTCCGGCAGGTGAGGAAATTCAAAGGGTATACAGCTATCAATCTTTCAGGATTGGTCGTGGGACTGGCTTCATGTCTCCTTATAATATTGTGGGTGATGGATGAAGTGAACATGAACCGATTTCATGAAAAGTCCGACCGTATCTACCAGGTGTGGAGGAATATGTACCAGCAAAATGGTGATGTGATCACTACTCCATTCACCCCGCAGCCCATGGAAACGACGCTCCGCGAAGGATACCCCGAGCTCGAGGATGTAACTACCATCAGCTGGGAAATGGAACTGTTGTTCAGACGAGATGATAAATCCACGTACGAAAAAGGTCGCTATGTCGGCCATGGATTTTTTGATGTTTTCTCGTTCCCCCTGCTTGCCGGCGATAAGAAGACTTTGCTGAATGACATTCACGCGGTAGTAATTTCAGAGCGCCTGGCCCGAAGTTATTTCGGAGAAAAATGGAATGATGCCGTCGGCGAAACGTTTAAGATCGATGAAACCCAGGACTTCGTGGTTTCGGGTATCTTTCAAGATCCTGGACCTAACTCCACGATCAGCTTTGACTGGGCGATTCCTTCCGCCGAATATTATCAGCGAAACAAGTGGGCTGAAAGCTGGCACAACGGAACGTGTCACGTCTTTTTCACCCTGAAACCGGGAATGGATATCGCAGCCGTTAGCAAGCGGGCTGAACACGAGATCAACAACCACACGAACCACGAAGCGGACGAACGGATATATCTTCAACTCTTTGCCGACAACTACCTGTACGGAAAATTCGAGAATGGAATTCCCGTTGGGGGCCGGATACAATACGTGCGAATTCTTACTGCGATTGCCATCTTTATCCTCGTTGTTGCTTGCATAAACTTCATGAACCTGGCCACAGCACGGTCGAGCACCAGGGCGAAAGAAATTGGTGTCCGGAAAGTGATGGGCGCGAAGAGAGGTTCTCTCAGCGGTCAGTTCTTCACAGAATCTTTTTTATATGTGACCGTGTCAATGATCGCAGCGTTGATCATTGTTTTTGTTGTTTTACCGTACTTCAATTCGCTTACGGGCAAATCCATAGTCCTCGACCTGACTGACACACGTATTGCTTTCGGAGTCATCGGCGTCATCCTGCTTACCGGTCTGCTCTCCGGCAGTTATCCGGCTCTTTCAATGTCTGCTTTCGGTGTAATCACCGCCCTTAAGGGAAAAGCAATACAGGGATCCGGTGCATCACAGTTAAGGCAAGGTCTTGCTACGCTTCAATTCGCCATCTCCATCTTCCTTATCTCTGGTTCCATAGTCGTTTCAAGTCAAATGAATTACATACTCACTCAAGACATCGGTCTGGACAAAGAAAACGCTTTGCTTATCGGCCTTGACGGAGCGTTGGTGGATCAACGGAACGCCTACCTCAACGAACTGGAAAGAATTCCTGAAATAAAGAGCGCTACACTCACGAGCTCCAACCCCACTCAAAACTACAGCTCTACCGGCGGCGCAATGTGGGAAGGAAAAAATCCCGATGACGTCATTGAGATAAATGTGATAAGCGTTGGCCCCAAATTCCTCGAGACTGCAGGCATCAGGCTGGCCGAAGGAAAAGCTTTCTCCGGAAATCTGGCCACAGACACTTCATACTTCCTAATAAATGAGGTGCTGGCAAACATCATCGGAAAGGGAAGTCCTGTTGGCAAACAAATGTCTTGCTGGCGCCGCAACGGGACGATTATTGGCGTAGTGAAGAATTTCCACATGGCCAGCATGTACGAGCAAATCGCGCCACTGATCATTCGTTACGATCCATCCGATACCTGGCATGCGCTCATCAAAACACAGGGATCGACACAAAAAGCGATCGAAGCCATTGAGAAAGTGTCGAAAAAACTCAATCCTGCATTCCCCTTTCGCTATGAGTTCGTAGATGAAACCTATGCCAAGTCATACCGGAATGAAAGGACGGTAAGTACCCTTCTCGATTACTTTGCTGTGGTCTGCATCTTTATTTCCTGTCTGGGCTTGTTAGGACTGTCATCATTCTCTGCCGATCAACGCGCAAAAGAAATTGGGATCCGCAAAGTACTCGGCGCTGGAGTTCTCAACCTGGTGATGCTCATCGCACGGGATTATGTACGAATAATGATTGTAGCCTGTCTTCTTGCAATACCTCTCTCCTATTATTATTTACAGAATTGGCTTAGCAGCTTTGCTTTCAGAATGGATCTTAGCGTGTACTTCTTTGTGATCGCCGGACTGTTGGGTATTCTGCTTGGGGCGGTAACGGTCGGGCTGAAGTCGTTCAAGGCAGCGATGGCTAATCCGAGGGACACGTTAAGAGATGAGTAAGTAATGAGCAGTGAAGAATCTCCTTGCGAAGGTGGGAGGTTCGACCTTCAAGGCTTCGCAGCACAACAGCCTGAACCCAAGTGCGCAAGTCAGGGCTAAAGCCCGCGATGTTTGTGCTGACCATCCACGTCCTGAAGGACGTGGTTACTTCAGTCACTATCTCCCTATTTCCTTATCAAGTTATCACCTAACTTCTATCCCCTTATCCCCCTATCTCTCTATCCCTCCCTATCACCTTATCACCTTATTTCCCTATCTCCTCATTTCCTTATTTCCCATCTCCTCACTGCAACGACACCTCATCAACGTAAATCCCCGGTTTCGTATCCTTACCGTATTCATACCCCTTAGGGAGTACATTTGAGTTCTTTGCCCTAAGACGGACATATCGCATGGGCTGCTCGGGAAAGTTTATAGTGATCAATCCTTTAGATGAAGGCCGTTTTTCTTTTAAGGGTGCCGTCGAAAAA
>DASVBA010000384.1:0-3403 GCA_036376095.1 Chryseolinea sp. | reverse complement strand
CAATGGTTGGACGGATGATGTTCTCAAGATTTTTCATCTCGCCGGGACGCGAAATACCAGCCTCAAAAATTCCAAGTTGGTGATGAGCTCGCATCTGCCAGACAGATAACGGTACACCTATCTGTGAATTGTAGCTCCCGGGATTCTTGACCACGGATCTGTCCCTGGACAAGATTTGAAATAACCACTCCTTGACTATTGTCTTGCCGTTGCTGCCTGTGATACCGATCACCGGAATGGAAAATTGACTCCGATGAAATGCTACGATCGACTGAAGTGCCTGAACACAGGAACTAACAACAAGGATGTTCGCGCCCGCGAAGGACTCCAGATCTTTTGATGAACGCTCTACAACAAATTGTCGTACCCCGAGCTTGTACAACGAACGCAGGTAATCGTGCCCGTCATTGCGTTCTCCTCTTATCGCAAAAAAAAGAGTTCCCCCATCATCGGTTGCTTTTCTGCTATCCACACAAAGGGTGCTGATCTGTTGATCGTCAGCGTAAAGCAGGTTCTTCCCGTTCGTAATTTTTTCTAACTGAGAAAAAGTGAGCATGGATCAGAATAGTCGCGCGCCGTTTGGAACCTTCTTGTCTATCGTGGTCAACACCACATTGTTTTCTTCGTCTGGAAAACCCGTTACCAACACCTCGGACATAAAATTTGCGATTTGGCGCGGCGGGAAATTAGCAACGCACAATACTTGTTTGCCAATCAAATCTTCTGGCCTATAGTGAACTGTGATTTGCGCGCTTGATTTCTTGATGCCAAGCTCTCCCACATCCAGCCAAAGTTTGATTGACGGTTTCTTCGCTTCCGGAAATGCTTCGGCTTTGATAATTGTCGCGGCTCTTAAGTCTACTCTGACAAAATCGTCCCAATTTATGGTGGTAGGAATCATCCGTTTATCGGCTTAAAATCTACAAAATCAATAAAATTTCCCTTTCCGCCTAAATTCGGGCTCTTTTGGATGGGAAAGAAATAGTAATCATCCTTTAATTTTGTACTTTTCAGAAACAAAAAAGAATATTTTGGTGTTGGGATAGTCTGATAAACCATGAAGAGCAAACTTCATCCTGTGCTACTTACTCTTTTGCTGGCCCTGTTGACGCCAGGCGGAATAGCGACGTTGCGCGCCCAAGACGCAAGTTACCCTGCGACTGATACTTATGAAGGCGAAGGGGATGCCGAAAGGGAGAGGATCATCTATTCGCCCGGTGAACTTGATGCAAATAACAGGGTTCATGTCGTTGCCGGCAAAGATTCAATAAATGCCCGCCCCGTTCAGGTGCGGTCCAACAAACAACCCGAAGCAGCCAAGAATTCGGCTAAGCCGTCTTCCCAGGAAGACGATATTCTTTCCTTCAACTTTCTTTATTACTTGTTTGAGAAGTATAAGCTTCAGGACATCGTAGACTGAAATCCCTAATTCTGAATGTGAAGTCAAATTATTTTTGACGGTGTTTTGAATACCGGATGTTTGCAACATTGTTGCATCTTCCGCAAAGCATCCTATATTTGCGTATCGAATTATGGACTGTCAAAAACTGAGCGTCAGCATTTTCCTTCTTTTCACAAGTATATGCAGTGGAATGGCGCAACAAACTCTTCAGGGTAAAATCAGCGACCAGGCTAACCAGCAGCCGGTTGCCGGTGCTACTGTTTACATACCGGACTTAAAGAAAGGTGCGGTTTCTGACGTTAACGGCTTCTATAAATTAGAACATCTGCCTAAAGGAAAATTCCTCGTCCAATTCAAATTCGTGGGATATAGCCCAGAAGTACGCAGTATCGATCTGGACGGTGTTACTACTTATGATATTGAGTTAAGCACGACCGCCACGGAATTGAACGAAATCGTCGTTACAGGGATAAGCCAATCCTCGGAAGTAAGAATCAACCCTGTGCCCGTTGTTTCCATTGACACACAATCACTGCTTGAGAATACGTCGACGAATATTATAGATAATATATCAAAACAGGCGGGTGTAAATCAAATTACGACGGGAACGGCAATCGCTAAACCCGTAATCCGAGGCCTTAGCTTCAACCGCATTGTTACACTTTATGATGGTATCCGGCAGGAAGGCCAACAATGGGGAGATGAGCACGGAATTGAAATCGATGAGTTCTCTGTAGAACGCGTCGAAATAATCAAAGGAGCGGGAAGTCTGATGTATGGGAGCGATGCACTGGGGGGCGTTGTGAATTTTCTCGCGCCGGACCCCGTGGAGAGGGGTGTTGTCAGAAGTAAATGGATCTCCAATTACCAATCGAACAACGGCCTGTTCGCAAATTCCATCCATAATTCAGGTAATCTTAAAGGCATTTATTGGCATGCCCGTTTTTCAAACAAAATGGCCAGACCGTATTCCAACGAATTTGACGGTAAAGTCTTTAACTCGGGATTTAAGGAATACGACTTCAATGGATTCGTTGGAGTTAACCGGGCATGGGGCTACTCTCAGCTCAGCTTCAGTTCATTCAATCAATCAGTGGGGTTGGTAGAGGGTGAACGAAATGAGAATGGCGAGTTTGTATATGCTGATAACACGAATGGAGTGGAGGAGCTATTGACCGCAACGGAGTCAGATCTTTCCTCCTACCGGCTCTTTATTCCCAACCAATCAATAAGCCATACACGCCTCTCGACGATTAATAGTTTGTACCTGAAATCATCGAGACTCCAACTCAACGTTGCTTATCAGAACAACAAAAGGAAAGAGTATGGAAACGTAATGGATGAAAATGAAAAGACGCTGTTCTTTGATCTTACTACTGTCAATTATAATGTTGGTCTGTTCTTGCCGGAAAAAGGCGGCAGACAAATTTCTTTTGGAACAGCCGGAATGATTCAGTCCAACAAAAACAAAGGGCGCGAATTTCTTATTCCGGAATACACGCTCATGGATTGGGGATTGTACGGTTTTGTGAGACAGTCATTTGATAACCTGAGTCTTTCAGGGGGTATTCGTTATGACCTGCGGACAATAGGCATTGATGCACTTTATCTTGATGATGCGGGATATCCTGCCAATGCGGACGAGGGTAAGGAAAAATTTCAGTCATCGAGTCCCACGTACTCCAACATAACGGCCAGCCTGGGTGTTTCTCAACAGATCAAGAAATCCATTACGTTCAAGGCAAATATTTCACGGGGCTTCAGGGCACCGAATCTGGCTGAGCTTGCCTCCAATGGACGACATGAGGGATCTTTTCGGTATGAAATTGGCAACTATGACCTTAAGGCGGAGCATTCCCTTCAGATAGATGCTGGCGTATTATTGAATGAAGACCATGTTACCGCGGAGGTCTCGTGGTTTGTTAACAACATCGACAATTATATTTATCTCGAAAAACTGGCAGCGAAAGACGGAACGGACAGCATCCCTGATCCGGACGA
>DASVBA010000381.1:0-3110 GCA_036376095.1 Chryseolinea sp. | reverse complement strand
TCATCAAAATGAATAGGATTATTTTCTTTATCGTTCTCGCTTTCACAGCAGGTGAAACTTGTGCGCAAACTGTGAAACGAGTAGATGCTGTTGGCATTACGGTTCAGGATATGGAGGACGCTTTGATGTTTTTCACGAAGGTCTTGCCATTTGAGAAAATTTCAGAGGTCGAAGTTTATGGAACAGAATACGAACAATTGAAAGGATTGTTTGGTATTCGTTATAAGAAAGCGCGGCTTCGGTTGGGTGATGAAGAAATTGAACTGACCGATTATCTTACTTCTGGCGGCAGATCTATTTCCGAAGACTCACGAAGCAATGACTTGTGGTTCCAGCATATTGCTATTGTCGTCAGCAATATGGATTCAGCCTATGCACGGCTAAAAAAATTCAATGTCCAACACGTCTCAACAGGTCCGCAAACACTTCCCAAAACTATTCCCGCGGCAGAGGGCATTAAGGCATTTTATTTCAGGGATCCCATGGGTCACAATCTTGAGTTGATCTATTTTCCTCCGGGAAAGGGCGATCCCAAATGGCAACAAAGAACCGACAAGATCTTCCTGGGCATTGATCATACGGCGATAGGAATTCTAAAAACCGAAGCTAGCCGGAAATTCTACGGTGACCTTTTGGGAGTAAGATACCAGGGAGAGAGTTTTAACTCCGGATCCGAGCAGGAACACTTGAACAATGTTCCGGGAGCAAGCCTTCACATTTCCGGTAACCGTGCCGCGGACGGACCCGGAGTGGAATTCCTCGAATACCTGCATCCAGCAGACGGACGACCTTATCCTAAAGATGAACGCGCCGACGATTTAATTCATTGGGAAACAATCATGATCACCAGTGATGCCAACGCTTTGTTTCAAAAACTGAACTCAGCAAACGCCGTATTTGTATCGTCCGGAATTGTTTCGCTACCTGCTTCGATGTATGGGTATAAAAAAGGTTTTTATGTGCGGGACCCTGATGGCCATGTCGTAGGCATCTTTGAAAAATAACCAGATGTTTTTCGTAATGGTCTGCTATATCCTGAAAGTCATCTGTCACCGCTTCGTGTAACTCTCGTCGATTGAAGCGGGAATATCACTGAACTGGTAATTTTTCGGACAAACAATACTGCCGCATCAACGTTCCTTTGAATTAAAAAAATAAACTATGAGGATATTTATTATGGTGTTTTCTATTTTATCCATAGCAAGCAATCTGTTCGCTCAAAAACCTTTGCTTAATCTGGATAGCAAGGGTGTGGTGATCGATGGTTATGACCCTGTCGCATATTTCACGCTGGGGAAACCAACAAAAGGAAATGAGAGTATCACCAGCAGCTACAACGGTTCTTCTTATTATTTTTCTTCAGAGGAAAACAAAAAACTTTTCGATGCTGATCCGAAGAAATTTGAAGTACAGTTCGGAGGGTTCTGCGCCTATGCTGTTTCGCAGGGTCACGTTTCTCCCATCGACCCTGATTTTTGTTATGTGCAGAAAGATAGTCAAGGTGTCGATCGACTGATCTGCCAGCATAATCAAAAGGCCAATGACTTATGGAACAAGGATGCGAATGGGCTTTTGGTTAATGCGTATAAGTACTGGCCCGCAGTCGTAAAGAATGGAGGTAAGCAAATTCCAGTGAAGGGGGTTGAACATTTTTACATCAACCTGGATGAGACCGGTCTTGCAAATCAGGGATTCGATGTAGTCGCCTACCACACCGACAATAAGGCGTTGAAAGGAGACCCGAAGTTCACCGAATGGTTCCATGGAGCAAAGTACCTGTTTACGTCAAGTGAACATCAGGAACTGTTCCGCAATGAACCGAAAAGATATCTTCCGCAGTACGGAGGCTTTTGCGCCTATGCGATGAGTCTCGGCAAAGTAAGACCTGTTGACCCTACGATATTTTCAATTGAAAGTGGAAGGCTGATGTTACAGCACACCCAGGAAGCCTACGATCTTTTTTACAAGGATGTTAAAAACAATATTGTCAAGGCTGATGCCAAGTGGCCTGGCGTTGAAACCAGAAAAGCCGGTCACAAGGTAAAGTTTGATAAACCCGCGAAGTAGTGCGCTGTGGTATCAGACGAAATAAATCCAACATCTAAAACGAGAACTTAATATGAATAAAATAGTATTGATCGCTTTTACGCTCTGGAGTGGAACGCTCGCAGCGCAAACGACCAGTTCAAGGTCATTGACACTTGAAGCAGCGAAGAAGGTGGTGCTTGAAGCCCGGCGGTATGCAGCCGGCGTTAATGCGCCTCATGGAGGACCTTCCATTGCCGTGGTAGACCGCGGCGGAAATCTTTTGTTTGTTGAAAGACCTGAATCAACTTTTGCAGGCTCTGCCATGGTGGCGTATGAGAAAGCACATACGGCGGTTATGTTTGAACAGCCCACGCAAAATATGGAGAACAAAATTAAGGAAGGACGCACTCCACTCATTACGGTTGGGTATGTGATGTTGGAAGGTGGAGTGCCAATCCTTATCAACGGTGAAATTGTCGGAGCAATTGGTGTCAGCGGCGCGGCCAGTTCGGCACAGGACGTGGAGATCGCGATCGCCGGAGCTAAAGCTAAGATCGACTAAGTATGAAGTTAGGGTTGTTAAATAGGTTGGTAAGGAAGCTCCGTTTGATGACGGGCTTCCTTCTTTTCAGCGCGAGCGTCCTGGCACAGGAGTCCGTAGAGCTGTCCTTAAAAAAGCCGGATGCCATTGTCGATCTGAGGACCAAAGAAGGCGTCGGTTATGTGAAGGCAGAGTGGCGATATAGCGATGCACAAATTGTCGACAGGGACTTCAAAGCGCCGGGAGCATCCGCGGATGACAAACTTGCGTTGTATCCTACCGGCAAGTCAATCCGGACGCATGATATATTTCCCAAAGCAGGCGCAAAAGATTTTGATGACAGCCGGTGGGAGATACTTGATCCTTCTTCATTGGAGTTGAGAAGAGGAACGGGACTACTTTCTTTCAGTTGGTATCGCATCAACGTAACGTTACCCGAGAAGCTTGGTAATTTTTCCGTAGAGGGGTCAACAGTTGTTTTTGAAATCGTAATGGATGACTATGCTGAAATCGTTGTCGACGGGCAGCTTCAGAAATATAC
>DASVBA010000138.1:0-10221 GCA_036376095.1 Chryseolinea sp. | reverse complement strand
TTTTTCGATATAATTTTTAAAGGCCTTCATAGACTCCTCACTCCAGGTGTACGGAGGAAAGTCGAGTTGAATAAAAAGCTGGTATTGCGAAAGGAATGTTTCATTTATCGGGGTTGATGTCTCAATGTAATCGATACTGAAACTGCTGTCAGCGGCAAGCTGATCTAACCAGATCTTAGCGGCCTGCGTGTAACGAATATGATGTCCCCCGTTTTCGGCCAACGCAAGAACTTTAAAATGCGTCTTCCCGGGCGACTGTTGGCTGAATAAAGACGGTGCGCAACAAACGCCGAACATTAGAGCGAGAAAGAACTTTATCTTTCGCATGGAATTCTATTGATATATAATGGTATGAAATCTCTTCGACTCTGACAAGGCAGAATATCCGGGCTTGGTCGATTAACGAGCTAATAATATTTTCTCAGAAGAGGATCAGCGTTGCCGAGGAAAACTTTACCACCGGCCAGTTTGAAGAAAGAGAAGAATTTTGAGGGAGTATAACGTTGTCCCAGCGTGTATCCTACCGTATCGGCGCGATCGTATCCGCGTACAATTACTGCATTGAATTTTTTGTCGTTCATTGGCAAGAATCCATCGTATACCAGCGCGGCAAACTGGCTTTTTCGTTCATCTTTCACAAAACGAACGGCTTCGCTAAGTCCATCTTCAAGGTTGATTGTAAAAAAACGGTTCACTTCTTTTTCGCCATTTAACTCGGTGACAACGAAGGGGACGAGCGGTCCCTTGCCTTTTATTTTTATGCTTTCAACTCCATGGTCAAGCGCGAAAAGCATAAGGTTCACAAGCTTTTTATCAGCCTGGTTAATATTTTTTCCCTTTGCTTCCTGCGACATATGTATAGACACTCGTATTTAACTAATCCGACGAAACTTCTATTGCTCGACACTTCGTGGGGGATTGCGCAGGTTCCGAGTCGGAATGCGCATAATCCAAGTCTCCGGTAAGACCCTCCGGTTTGGGCGTTTGACCAGCTTTGATCAGGTAGGGGAGAGTCAGTACTAAATTAACCAGTTTAACCCAGGTATACAAGAGACAACACACCCACTGAATGGCGACCTTCAAAACAAATGCCATCAGACATTCGATCTAAGAACGCCTGATGGCACATGGATTAATCTGGTTCTGAGTTCTAGCTGTTTTTCTCCAACGCCTTCTTGCAATAGTCAACACATTTCGCAACTTCTTTTACAGCATCTGATCCTTCCGGTACCTGATACTCAAGCTCAATAGTTGCGGGAAACGAATACTTGTTCTTTTTCATGAGCTGAAGAACAGGCACAATAGGTGTATCTCCCGTTCCCCATGGCATGTTATCGCCGCCGTTGGCTTTTGACTTCCGGTCCTTTATGTGCATGCTATAAATGCGATCGTGTTTTGCTTCAAGCAATGGAATGGGATCAAAGCCCGCAGCTACATAATGTCCTATGTCACAGTTGAGGCCATTGTACTTCGCCTGCGCCAGTGCTTCGTCCCATGCCGTGATGGTTTGTTGCAGATGGCCGTGATATCCGATTCCGATCTTATACTTATCCGCCAATTCGCCCAGGCGTTTACTTTGAGCGCTGGAAGACGGAAGCTCCACTGTGACATGGCTTGCGCCTAACTCCTTGGCTGAACGCAAAGCATATTCGATTTCCGCATCCGTATTTTTTTCACCAAGCGCACCGGGTTTCCAGGCATAGATCGATACCCCGGCATCGTTATACATTTTTCGAAGCTGCGCAAATTTTTCCATCGATACCTTCGAACGCCATTCGGCAATCTCTTTTGCTTTCTTCTCCTGCTCGGCTTGTTGTTCTGGCGTCGGTTGCGGCCTTGGTCCGGGAGGGAATGATCGTGGTTCGGTTGTAGTATGAGGTGCGCCCGCAAATGCTTCTCCTGTATTTCCCATAAGTTCAATTGCGCTGATATTGCAATCGACACAATACTTCAACAACTGTTCTGCATTACATGGCAGGCTTCGGAACGAGTAAGAGATCACGCCTATTTGTATACCGCTGAATTTTGAATTCGGCTTTCCGAGATTTCTCAAAATGGCAGGAGCACCAAACGAATATTGAGATCCAACTGCAATTCCAGCTACAGCGACTGCTGATTTTCCTATGAACTCACGTCTTGATAGTGACGAAGAGTCTTTCTTGTTATTCTTTTTCATCTGTTAGGTTTTTTAGCGCCAGTTAATTTACCCTGCCGTCAAGTACAGGTTAGCAGGGGATCTTAATTTTTAGGATGTCTTGTTTGAAACATTTTAGAATGAAGCTAAGAGTTTTAATTAAATTGTCTATCAAAAAATATAAAATGATTAAGCGTGCATGGCTTCTACTCGTTTGTACAGGTATTGGCGTCCTGGCAGTGACAAGTTTCACAGCCTTCCGTCCCCAGAAAGCTATTGCGCTGTTTGATGGACGGTCCTTCCGTGGTTGGGAAGGCGATACCGTGAAAACCTGGCGCATCGAGAACGGTGCTATTGTCGGAGGGTCGTTAAAGGAAACGGTCCCGCATAACAATTTTTTGTGCACCAGGCGGAGTTATTCCAATTTCATACTGCGATTGAAATTCAAATTAATTGGCGTTTCCGGTTTTGTGAATGCAGGGGTTCAGTTCCGAAGTCAGCGACTAACAGATCCCGCGCACGAAATGATAGGTTATCAGGCAGACATAGGTCCCAACTATTGGGGCAGCCTCTATGATGAATCGCGACGCAACAAAACATTGGTGCTTCCCGATTCCGTTTCAATGACGCGACTGGTCAAAACTAACGATTGGAATGATTACGAGATCAGGTGCGACAATCGTCACATAAAAATATTTCTCAATGGGGAACCCACTGTTGACTACATAGAGGCAGATCAGTCACTTCCGCAGTCGGGTTTGATCGGACTTCAGATCCACGGCGGCGGAAAGGCCGAAGTTCACTACAAAGAACTTATGTTGACCGAATTACAATAAATATTCCCTATCTGTTATGACGAGACCTGTCGTGATCCTGATCAATATAGCCTTCTTGTGCTTAATGAGTGCATGCAATGGAGCAAACGATAATACCGATGAATTCAACCAGGTGGCGGAGGAACGCGGCTTTGATACTCCTCACACGGTAAGCCAGGATCCGTCGACTAATCCGTTGCCACCAGAAGAAAGCCTCAAGACGTTTCGTTTGCCTGCGGGATACCATCTTGAAGTGGTAGCCAGCGAGCCAATGATTTCTGAACCTGTAGCCATAGCGTGGGATGGAAATGGACGAATGTTTGTCGCTCAGCTTGAAACGTATATGCAAACCGTTGACGCAGCGGGCCAGAATGAGCCGCTTAGCAGGATCATGTTGCTCGAGGATACTGACAACGATGGCAGGATGGATAAAGCTTCGGTGTTCCTGGACAGCCTGCTATCACCACGTATGATATTATGCGTTGGACGAGAACTATTCGTCAATGAGACCAATACGTATGACATCTATGCGTATCGCGATAGTGATGGCGATGGCATGGCTGATCAGAAAAGAGCGGTGTTTGAAAGCAAGCAAAAGGCTTTTGGTAATGTGGAGCATCAACGGAGCGGACTGGATTGGAATCTGGATAATTGGATTTACGTGACCATCGATCCGGTGCGTTTTAAATATACAAACGGCCAATTAAAAGTTGATTCGTTGATAAGTGGTTCGAACGGGCAGTGGGGATTGACTCACGACAACTACGGGCGTCTGTTTTTTAGCCGTGCTGCATCAGGGATGGCGGCTACGGGATTTCAAATTAATCCTTCTTACGGACAACTTGATTTTGACAACGCAACCCCTCCTGATTTTACCGAGGCATGGCCGATCATTAAAACTCCGGACGTTAATGGTGGACCTCGTACGTTGCGTTCAGACAGTACGTTGCAAAATTTTACATCAATCACCGGCCAGTCAGTATTTCGCGGAGACAGGCTTCCCAATAGCATGATGGGTGATTACCTCGTTGCTGAACCTGTGGGAAGGTTCATTCGAAGAGCGGACGTGCTCGACAGCGCGGGAAAGATCACTCTTGCCAATGTGTATGCCAGAGATGAATTCATCGCATCCACTGATATGAATTTCCGTCCGGTCAATACTTACACTGGTCCTGATGGCTGCCTTTACATCGTCGATATGTACAGAGGAATTATTCAGGAGTCCACCTGGGCCCAGCCGGGAAGTTTTCTGTACGCTCAGATCATGAATAAAGGACTCAATCGTAATATCAAGAATGGACGTATCTACCGGGTCGTATACGATGGGTTGAAGCCTGGACCGCTGCCGCGTATGCTTGATGAGCCAACTGAGAAGCTTGTCTCTTACCTGGATCACCCTAACGGATGGTGGCGGGATAATGCGCAGAAGGAGATCATCGTCAGGGGAGACAGATCCGTTGTATCTGCCCTATTCCAAATGGCGGAAGGCGAAAAAGGAGGACTGACAAATCCTCCCTCTGCGATCGCACGGCTTCATGCGATGTGGACCCTGGAGGGACTCGGAGAAATCAATCAGAAGTTTTTGTTGAAATCACTGCAGGACCCTGACATTCAAATAAAGAAAGCAACAATTCGAATGAGCGAATCTTTTTTGAAGAACCATGAAGATGATGATGAAATCTTGACGGCGTTCAAAGAAATGGTTAGTGATAAGAATCAGGATATCCTTAGTCAATTGATGCTGTCGCTAAGTGTCTCTGAATCGCCGGAAGCAACAGCACTCGCACGACAGATCGTGGAACAAAACCCAGGGAATGAATTGCTCAATGGAATTCAGCAGAGTATTCAGAAGAATGTTGAAGGAATAAAATATGGCTACAAACTGATGGCGCTAAAGGAAGCCGACAGAAAGTCGGTGATAGAAGGCGCAGCCATCTTCAAAACCCTTTGTGTCACTTGTCATGGCTCGGAAGGTCAGGGCTTGCCAACAAACATAGCGCCTCATTTAATTAGCAAGTTTAAATTAATTGAACAACGAGAGGGAATTATCAAGATCATGCTCCATGGTTTGACAGGTCCCGTAGATGGCGTCCAGTATAACGACATTATGCCCGCTATGGGAGCGAATAGCGATGCATGGATCGCCGCGGTGTTGAACTATGTCCGTTACGATTTGTGTATGCGAAGTTTTCCAAGAATGGGTGAAGGGTACATCAACTGGGTCATCATTCAACCAGAACAAGTCAAAAAGATAAGAGACCAATACGCAGGCCGCAAAAAGCCCTGGACGTGGGAAGAAATTCTTACCACCGACAAACCCCACTAACACCTTCCACACCCACACCCATGCCCATGCCCATGCCCATGCCCATGCCCCAACCCATAACTCATAACTCATAACCCATAACTCATAACTCATCCCCATGTTTATCGGACACTTTGCCCTTGGTATGGCCGCCAAACGAGTGGATCCATCCATTTCACTCGGCACTTTATTTCTTTCCGCACAATTTCTTGACCTGTTATGGCCAACGTTATTATTAAGCGACGTCGAACATGTATCGATCGAGCCAGGCATCAGTAAGGTAACACCGCTTGCGTTTATTGACTATCCGATCTCCCACAGTCTCCTTGCGGTGTTAGGATGGGCAATAGTATTCGCTGCAGTTTATTATTTGATCTTCAAGAATAAACGAGCGTCTCTGCTGGTGGGTAGTCTCGTGTTAAGTCATTGGATCCTTGATGCCATTGTGCATATCCCTGATCTGCCGTTGTATCCGGGTGAATCGCCTAAGGTTGGCCTTGGTTTATGGAACTCCATTCCCCTTACGATAATTATTGAGGGTATCATTTTCGTGGCTGGTGTCCTACTCTATATTAATACGAGGAAGATGCAGGGAAAAAAAGTTGGCGGCTGGTTCTGGAGCCTCGTGGCATTCTTATTAATAATCCACATCATGAATCTGACCGGGCCACCGCCACCATCAGTGGCGGCAATCGCCTGGGCTGGCCATTTGCAATGGTTGTTTATCCCCTGGGCATGGTGGGCGGATAGGGACCGTTAATCGTTTTTCTGGTAATTGTTGATCGTGAGCATGGGAGTGAGTTCGGGTGTGTCAGAAATGGCACCACTCACACTGCCTGCACCACGATTAACGGATAACGACTTACGGACAACGGTTCCCTAGGGGTTTTCCCTGATGCCCAAACACTAGCGAAAAAATTTTATTAGAAAGGGTTGAGGCGTGTGTGAGTGTGCTCCGCTCAACAGGAATTATGGCCATTAAAAAAGAAAATAGGAAGTCAGCAGGGGAGACGTGGTTACTCTAATTTCCTCATCAAAATTTAACCGCATTGATGTAAGTTTTTTACGCATTCGGTACCTGTCGAGACTTTAGTTTATTATTTCTTTGTAGAGCAAAAAATGGATTTAAGCGATCATGCGGCATAGCACAACAATACTTGTCTTGATTTTTTCTATTGGTGCCCTGTATGCAGGAGAAGGAGACGGCAAGAGCCGTCGTCTTGAAAAGGAAGCATTCCGGGTTGAACAATCACCTGTAATTGACGGCTCTATCGAAGAAGAGATATGGCAGCAGGGAGGTGAAAAAGTGAGGTTCGTGCAGTTCCTCCCCTACAACGGAAAAGCTTCTGACTTTGAAACGTCCGTACAGATCGCCTACACGGATAAGGCAATCTATGTAGCCGCGCGGATGTATGATCCGGCACCTGAAAAAATACTGAGAGAGTTTGGTAAACGCGATGATTCCGGGCGAAATGCGGATTCATTTGGATTCATACTTGATCCGTACAACGGAGGAATGAATGCATTCACTTTTTTTGTAACCGCTGCCGGCGTTCAGAGTGACCACTTCATATCCGCTGGCAATCACTGGGATTCACATTGGGATGCGGTCTGGAATAGCGCCGTAAAGATTGATGAATTCGGATGGTCTGTTGAATTTGAGATTCCCTACTATGCGATCCGTTTCCCGCGTCAGGAAGTACAACATTGGGGCGTGAATTTTTATCGCGGAGTAAAACGAAATCAGGAAGAAACATATTGGAACGCCGTGGATAATTCCAAACAGGGATTTGTCAACCAGGCTGGCGTGCTTACGGGAATAAAAAACATTGAACCTCCGCTGCGACTCTCATTCTCGCCTTATGTCACCAGCGCTTTCCAGCACGATGGGGCATCAGGGAAACAGAAGTTTTCACTAACAGGAGGCATGGATCTCAAATATGGCATTAACGAAAGTTTTACCGTCGACGTGAGTCTGATCCCGGACTTCAGTCAGGTTCAATCAGATAACGTCGTGCTTAATTTGTCGGCATATGAAGTTCGTTATGCCGAGAACCGCCAGTTTTTTACGGAAGGAACTGAGTTGTTCGACAAGGGTAGCCTTTTCTATTCAAGAAGAGTAGGTTCTACTTTCGGATCGGTGGATTATGATGCAGAAAAGGAAGAGGTTGTGAATCAGCCTGTATCCGCAAATCTAATCAATGCGGTGAAGCTTTCGGGAAGGAATAAAAAAGGACTTGGGTTGGGATTGTTCAACGCTATAACCAACAAAACTCACGCAACATTGAGGAACCTTGAGTCTGGTGAAGAACGCGAGGTACAGGTTGACCCGTTGACCAATTTTAACGTCGCCGTTGTTGACCAGAATCTGAAAAATAATTCAAGCATCAATTTTACGAATACAAATGTGACACGTGCAGATGGCGGGAGGGATGCTAATGTTTCCGGTTTGGCTGTTTCTTTGAATGATAAATCGCTCCGGTATCGTGTGAGAGCATTTGGTAGTTATAGTGCCGTGAATCAGAAGGATGACGCTGGAAGGTTTGTGACTACTCCCGGTTATAAGTATTCGGTTGAGTTAGGAAAGGTCAGCGGAAAATGGCAGTATGGCGCTTCCAGAATGGTTGAAACGGACAAGTACCAAATTAATGACCTGGGTTTCCTTCAAGCGGCGAACCATGTTTCGCATTCGGGATACTTCAGGTATAACTTATTAAAGCCGTATTGGAAACTGAACAGGTTCAATAGCACACTCTCGGTTTATGAAGCGAAGATGTTCAAGCCCGATGCGTTCTCCGGATTTAATGTATCGATAAACACTTATGCGCAGTTCAAAAATTTTTGGGGCATAGGAATGCGTTATGGTGCCAACCCTGTTACCGGTCATGATTATTTTGAGCCACGGACCGAAGGGTACTACTTTAACGTCGCGCCGTCTGCCAGCTATAATGTTTTCATCGAAAGTGATGGTAGAAAGTCGCTTAAGGGTAACGTTTATTCGGGTCGTGCGACCCGCAATGAATGGGATCAAAACTCGGATTGGGTAGGCTTGTTTTTGAGGTATCGTGTAAACAACAAGCTGTCTTTTAATGTCGAGGTGAATACTGAAGATACAAAAGGCAGCAGAGGTTATGTCACAACACAGGTTGAAGATAACAACGCTTTGAACGAGATTGTCTTCGGTGAGCGCGATATCAGGACTGCGACAAACATTGCGGGACTAAACTATACATTCAACAACCGCATGGGTATGAACTTACGGGTCCGTCATTATTGGAGTCGTGTAAAGTACGACGGATTCTATCGGCTGGAACAGGACGGCAGCCTTCAGGAAACCGAATATTCTGGCGTAACTCCCGATGGCGCCGCTGAGCACGATACAAACTTTAATGCGCTCAATCTTGATTTTGTTTATTTCCTCCAGGTAGCACCTGGCTCTTTCCTTAACCTTGTGTGGAAAGATGCCATCAGCTCTCTTACTAATGAAGCGGATCTAAACTACATTCAGAGTTATCGCCAGGCGGCAGATTCTCCTCAGATCAACAACGTGTCCCTGCGATTCACCTACTTCATCGATTACCTGACTTTGAAAAAAACCGTCGGTAAAATATAATTGTTTCTTGAAGCCGTCATCATGAGTTAGACACCTTGCCCAAGGAAAAAATTTTGGCTATGACGTGTTTAATCTTCAACTTATTATGTTTTCTATTTTTTGTTACAATCGAAGGCATGATTTTGTAAGGCTCATTTATTCTGCATCTGTTTATTGTGTCATCCCTTTCGGGATTTGATTTCCTCGTTCAATTCTGGCTGCCGGCATTGCGTCCCTAGTGGGACTCGGATGTTATGTCGATCCGACTCGGGAACTTGGTTTTCGTATTTGTCCCATGGGGACTGGACGCTGGTAGAATAACGGCGGCTTGAAAATAAATCCCGTCAGGGATGACACAAAATACGCACGAACTTCATTCGACGCATAACGTGTTGAAGGCACGCAGATTCGGCGAAGTAACTGCGTGATCAGCGTGCATTTCAATCTGCGATTTCTGGGGGAAAATGCATTTTTTCTGTCCCGTAGTAAGCACTAATGACGACCTATTCATAAACCCTGTCATCAATCTAAATAGTGTAGCAACAAATTAATTTTGCGTCACTCTTGATCTTGACCTTCGATCATTTGATGATCAATGCAGGTCACAACGGACACGGAGGCCACAAAGCATTCCCTTTGTGATCTTTGTGCAAACTTAGTGGCCATCGTGACCCTGCATTTTATTTCGCGTTGCTACTCCAAAATGCATGCTGCAAACCTTGTTTGAACACAGTGAGGACGTCGTTTTACATCTTTTCCGTGACCCCGGTGTTTAACTCAGGATGATGGACGAAACAATTAGTCTGACGAAACGACGGATTAATTTTCAATCAATTGAATGAATTGAGTAACCTTCCACTCTCCGCGCCAGATAAATGCATTCTCGATCCGAAGTGTGTATTCTTTTCCTTTTTCACGAAATACAATGTCCAGTTGAGCATGGTTTTCATACCCCTGCAAGTCGACCTTATGCACACGGGCAAACTCGATCTTTTGCCAATCAATTCCGCGCCTGGTGCCTTCAGCAATAACTGAAGTGAAAGCTTCTTTCATGGATGGGATCAACTCCTGTTCGTATCGTGATGTGAATTCGCGTTTTGCTTCATTAAGAAATCCTCCGTAAAGTTTGTCGTTTTCGTCCATGATTTGATGGAACTCCGAAAGTGTCGGAAACATTGCGTTGTATTCTTCGATCGATCGTGTTCGAAAAGCATGAATAACATTTGATGCGATTTTTTCAGGAGAAGTGGTCAACGAAGGATTGTTTTGTATTCCCGTTGACAACATTGAGAATAAGGTGAGAATGGTGAACGATTTCATAATAGTTTAAAAGTTAAATTTTAGCAATTGATTATTTCATGGAAATGACATGCTT